>CAYMVB010000001.1:0-2918 GCA_964393665.1 uncultured Desulfobacteraceae bacterium
GCTTATAGCCTTTATCCTTATTTTACGCTCTGCAAATAGAGGCTTGCCAATCGTTTTTTCAATGATTGTAGGCGTAGTTGTTATCCTGTTTTTTATGTATGGGTATAAAATTGGCTTTGGACCCATTTTAGAGCGGTTTTTAGAGCTTGGTGAGGGTATTTCAAGGATTGGGGTGTGGCAGGACAGTCTGGCAATCGCCAAAGATCATCCCCCTGGTATCGGTCTTGGCAATTTTTATCGTATTTTGCCTGCTTACGCAGCTTCAAACATGACGGAGAATATGGTACGTGCTCATGCGCATAATGATTACCTGCAATTATTGGTAGAAGCAGGCTTGCCCGGATTTATCCTCATTGTTGGCGGGTTTATTATTTTTTTATGGTCAAGTATCAGGAGGCTGGTAAGGCTGAGTCTTTATCAAGAACCGCTGAGGTTTTTTGTCGCAACAGGTGCCTTGAGCGGGCTGATTTCCATGGCATTCCATAGCTTTTTTGACTTTAACCTGCAAATGCCGGCAAACTGCATCTATTTCGTAACGCTGATCTCTGTAGTTTATGCTTCTTTGTGGGGGAAGCCGCATAGAGTAAGTGGCCCTTTCTCACAATGAGAGGGTATAGTAGCCGCCTCATTTACACCCTCCCCTTACTCCCCTCCCATCAAGGGAGGGGAAAAAGATGGAGGAGTCCCCTCCCATCAAGGGAGATGACAGAAAGAGAGAATCTTCCATCAGGAAAGGAGAGGTGAGAAGAGAGAATCTTCCATCAGGAAAGGAGAGGTGAGAAGAGAGATATCCATCAAGGGAGGGGAAAGAAGGAGAGAAGCTTCCATTAGGGGAAGGGCAAGAGAGTGGAACACCCATCAAGGAATAGCCTTGCTCTCTGCACACTTGAAATGGGAAAGAAGCTATTAATTGTCAAATGACAAGCCCGTAAGAAATCACTTTTCTGCAACTGGAAACCCTGTTACCTAATTTTAAATTTTGAAATCCGAACTGTGAACTCAGAACCGTGAACCGTTAAGAAGTATGATTGACTTACATTGTCACCTTTTGCCTGGAATTGATGATGGCCCGAAAACCATTGATGAGAGCCTGAAGCTAGCTCGGCTTTTTGTGAGCGCGGGGTATAGCCACGTAGTTGCAACTCCACATTGGATTTCAGGAACATCCTGGATGCGCGCGCCTAAAATCATAAGGCAGAGGGTATTACTGCTGAATAAAAAGATGAAGGAGGATGGAATCAGCCTGGTTGCGTTTCCAGGCATGGAGATTGCCATGGACCACAAGATTCCCGAGCTCTTAGGCAAGGGAGAGATAACCGGCCTTGGCGGCAGGCCCAATTCCTATTTGCTGATAGAGCCACCTTTTTTGAGGCTGCCCCTTGGATGGGAGGAAATTTTCTTTGGTGTTTTGGCCCGGGGACACAAGGTTCTTCTAGCACACCCGGAGCGTTGCGTGCAGCTCGCGGAGAAAAATGGCATTATTGATGAAATTATTGGTGCAGGGGCATATTTACAGGTCAACTGGTTTAGCTTTCTTGGTTTTTATGGCTTAGAGGCGGCAGAAATGGCCAGGTATCTTGCAACAAAAGGCTATATTCACTGCCTGGCAACAGACAGCCATGATACAAAAAATAGACACCCGGGGAATGTTAAAAGGGCGGCAGTAGTAGTAGAAAAGCTGATTGGCACGCAAAATTTGTCACTCCTGGCACATAAAAACCCCACCAGGGTCCTTAAGGGGGAGCCCCTTTTAAGCATGTCTCCCGTGGGTGTTAAGAAAATATCCAGAAGGATGCGCTCATGGCTACATTTTTAAGGCGGGCATTCATTACATTAATTTTACTTGTTTTAGCTGCCTATGTAATACAGTATTCCTGGCAGAGGCGAAAGGTTGTTAATAATAATTTTTCCTTTAATCAGGAAGAGTCCATTTCGCTGAGGTATTTTCCGCGGGCTATGCATGCCTATGGCCTTAAGGCATGGTTTGAGAGTAATCCTATGGAGGCAGCCGGATTTTTTCGGCAGGATGTCTACAATGACCCTTTTCACATAGATGGTTGGACTCGGCTTGCCCAAGCAGAGTTTGCGTTAGGCCATCTGGAAGCCTCCCAGGATATATTGAGATTCACTTTTAATCTTACAAGGCCGATTTTTCGATGGAAGTGGAAGCAGATGCTTCTTGCCCACGAGATAGGGTTAGAAGATGTTTTGGTGCAGATTGCAAATTATTTTCTTGCCAATGGGAGAATGACAAGTAATACGCTTCAAATGATTGATACTCATTTTAATGGAGATACTGAAAGAATAGCAGGGGCACTAAGCGAAAAAGGGCTTTTAGCGTATTTAGAATGGCTTATGAATTGGGGCAGCTTAGAGGACGTTGATCTTGTTTGGAAAAAGCTTGTGGGCTCTCAAGGAGTTGATGATACGATTGTTTTAAAATATGTTCACTACCTCATTAAAAAGAAACATATTGTAGAGGCGAGCAGGGTCTGGGAAAAAGTCACCGGCATAAAAGGAATGACAAACGGTGGTTTTGAGGCGGACATTAAAAATCTTGGCTTTGATTGGAGATATTGGGGTAACAAGAACTGGGAGATAAAAAGGATTAAGGAGCCAGGAGCTGAGGGTTCATATTGTGCGCAAGTAATTTTTTATGGGAAAAGCAATATTTCTTTTCATAATTTATATCAGATAGTTCCGGTAGAGCCATTGAAACGATATGCAATAAGTTACCTATGGAAAAGCGATGAGATTACCACAGACCAGGGGCCGTTTGTAGAGATATATGGCTATGATACAAAAGAACTTTACAAGAAAGGCCCTATGATTACTGGCACTCATGATTGGAGGCAGGATAGTATTGAATTTTTGCCCCCTGAAGACTGTCATGCCGTTGTTGTTCGTCTCCGAAGGCT
>CAYMVB010000002.1:0-3660 GCA_964393665.1 uncultured Desulfobacteraceae bacterium
AAAGCCGCCTTACCCTTGGGAAGTAAAAATTAGAGCGGGTGTATCTGTATTCTTGACTTTAGTGATTGTTTACCCTATTATTTCTAACATCCTCACCGAGTTATAGATATCCGGAGAGGCTTACATACAAAAAATTTCGCAGCTGCTCAGGTATAGTGTCACAAAGATTATGAAATTACTGCATTGATGAGCCTGCTTGATATGCGGCGTAGTAATAGTAGTGAGAAAATCTGACCACATATGCATTGTTATAGTGATATCAGTCACTTCTTTGTGGCTTCGTGGCTGAATAGATTAAAAATTTTAGTAACGGACACGGGGCAGACTCACGTAATCTGCAGTTGGCTGTGATGGATCAGGCTATGTTTTTCAGTGCTAAAGTGTGCTTCGCCGGCTGAACAGTCAGGGTTTCATTGTTGCTAAAAAGTTTTGGGTTGCTTCATGTTTTATCTAATATCCTATGTAGGCAGATCCTCCATCAATATTGTTAGAGAAATGGGCAGGATTACTATCCTTTTGCTCCAGGCCATTGCCTGGATGATAATACCCCCATACCGCCTTAAGGCAACAATAAAACAAATGGAATTTGTCGGGGTAAAATCCCTCTCCGTTGTCATCCTTACCGGCATTTTTACAGGTGGTGTGCTCGCATTGCAAAGCCATCAAGGTTTTAAGCTCTTTGGGGCGGAGACACTTGTAGGATCAATCGTTGCATTATCAATGACAAGGGAGTTGGGCCCTGTCCTGACTGCCCTCATGGTAAACGGCAGGGCTGGTTCTGCCATGGCCGCTGAGCTTGGAACAATGAGGGTTACAGAGCAGATTGATGCATTATATGTGATGGCCGCAAACCCAATAAAGTACCTTATTGTGCCCAGGATAATTGCAGGTGTTATCATGCTCCCAGTTCTTACTATTATCTCTGATTTCCTTGGAATTCTAGGGGGTTATTTTGTAGGGGTTTTTCTCCTTCATATTAATTCAGGCATGTTTGTGGCGAATATGCTTCAATATCTTGATCTTGATGATATATTCCATGGGCTCACTAAGTCATTATTTTTCGGATTAATACTAACTCATATAGGATGTTATAAAGGTTTTTATACAGAGGGAGGCGCCGAGGGCGTGGGAAAGGCAACGACGGAAGCAGTTGTAATCTCATCAGTCTTGATCCTTATAAGTGACTATATACTTACATCTATTATGTTTTAGTTATGATAGAATTACTAGATATTCATAAATCTTTTGGGAGCAATGTTGTTCTTAATGGTTTAAATTTTAGCATTGAAAAGGGAAAGGTAACAGTAATAATCGGCCGCAGCGGGGGCGGAAAGAGTGTTTTGTTAAAGCATATTATAGGCCTGATCAGACCGGATGCCGGGGCAATAAACATAGACGGGCAGGATATTACGAGATTTAATGACAGGGAATTAAACAGGCTTAGAAAAAAGTTCGGCATGCTCTTTCAAGAGGCAGCTCTTTTTGATTCGATGACCGTAGGTCAAAATATTGCGTTTCCCCTGGAAGAACACACGAAGTTAAAGAGCCGTGAAATCATGGAAATAGTTCGAGAAAAATTGGGTCAGGTAGGTCTTACGGGTATAGAAAACAAAATGCCATCCGAGCTGTCCGGGGGAATGAAAAAGAGGGTAGGTCTTGCAAGGGCAATTGCCCTGGAACCGGAGATCCTGCTTTTCGATGAGCCCACGACAGGGCTTGATCCCATTATGAGCGACGCCATAGGAAAACTTATTGTCGATATTCAGTCCAAACTTAATGTTACCTGTATAGTTATCAGCCATGACATATATGGCACACTTCGGATTGCACACAAAATCGCCATGCTCCATGACGGGCTAATAATTGAGTCTGGAACTCCGGAAGAGATAAAAAATAGCGGCAATCCAGTACTTCAACAATTTATCGAGGGAAAGGCAGAAGGCCCAATAACGGTCTTATAAAAAACAATAAAAAAATGTATTTTTTCTTATCCACTTTTTTCTGGTCCCTATACCTAAAATAATGAGGGCCATTTTACAGAAAACAATACCAAAGGTAAAAATTATGAATAACTATGGTGCGGAAATAAAGGTTGGCCTCTTTGTTTTAATAGGCATCATTATTTTGTCTTATATGTCCCTAAAGGTCGGCAAATTTGATTTTGGCAAAAAAAAAGGCTACAGCATTGACGCATACTTTGACAATGTATCCGGCCTTAACAGGGATGTCCCCGTGGAGATTGCGGGAATTGAAGTAGGCAGTGTTGATACTATCCAGCTTGATAAAAAAAGGGCAAAGGTTACCATGAAGCTTAATTCTGATATATCTATCACACCTGACTCAAGGGCCTCTATCAGGACTAAGGGAATCATGGGAGACAAATTCATTGAAATTACCCCGGGTATCAAAAAATTACAGCCCCTAAAAGATGGAGATACTATAACAAACACATATTCTCCTGCTGGAATAGATGAATTGATTACAACAATTGGTGATGTTGCTCGTGATATAAAGAAGGTTTCGAGTTCCTTTGGCAGTGTGCTGGGAGAAAAAGATGGCGAGTTGAAGATTAAAGGGATACTGCAGAATTTACATAATACCACCGAATCCCTGAACAGGATGATACTACGCAATGAAAAACGGGTGGAATCCCTGTTGAATAACTTTTATGAATTCAGTAAGGACATAAAGGAGAGCTCTCAGATAAACAAGGAATACATAAATAAGATTGTTGTTGATGTAAAATATACCACTACCCAGCTTAAGAATGCAGTTGCTTCATTCAGCAACATTGTTGAAAAGGTTGATAAAGGTGATGGGTCCTTGGGAAAACTTATACATGACACGAAGACAATTGAGGATCTAAATCGTACATTGGCGAACCTTCGGAGTATCAGTGAGAAAATTGACTCCGGACAAGGAACAATAGGAAGACTAATAAGTAAGGAGGGGGCAGCGGAAAACCTCGATAAATCGTTAGCCTCTCTAAAAAATATAAGTGAAAAGATTGACTCCGGACAAGGAACAATAGGAAAATTGATTAATGACGATAAAATGGCAGACAGCCTGGAAGAGACTATGTCCGGCATAAATGATTACTTTACCAGAACAGATGCATTTCATTTTGATATAGATTTCCATTTAGAGCAATTAATGCGTCACAGCGATACGAAATCTTATCTGAATCTTAAGATACAACCCAAGGCTGATAAATATTATCTCTTGGGGCTGGTATCGGATCCCGCAGGATTGACAACTACAACTGACACAGTAACAACAGAGGTCCCGGGCGGCACCACATCAACGCATAAGGAGAAAACGGACAGGGACAAGCTAAAATTTAACGCCCAGATAGCCAAGCGGTACAAAGACTTTGTTTTTAGGGGTGGCATATTAGAGTCAACAGGAGGTTTAGGCCTTGATTACCTCCTCTATGACGATAGATTAAAGTTGAGTTTTGAGGCCTTTGATTTCGATAATGACAGCAGGACCCATCTAAAATTCGGCGCAAACCTTAGTTTCTTAAAGTATCTATATCTTACCGCCGGCTTTGATGACTTTATAAGTGATGAGGATAACTCATCCTTTTTTGTTGGCGCTGGGTTAAGGTTTGAGGACGATGATATTAAATATCTCCTGACAAACGCACCTATACCAACA
>CAYMVB010000003.1:0-3587 GCA_964393665.1 uncultured Desulfobacteraceae bacterium
TAAGGCGATATCCTTGAATGCAATCTCAAAGTCCCTTAGAGAATCTACCGCCATTCCTACCCTGCCTACCTCACCCTCTGCCATTGGGTCATCAGAATCATATCCCATCTGGGTGGGTAAATCAAAGGCGACATTAAGCCCTGTCTGGCCCTGAGATATCAATAACTTCCAGCGTTCATTAGTTTCCTTCGGTGTTCCGAACCCTGAGTATTGTCTTGTTGTCCATTCCCTGCTCCTAAACCCCTGCTCGTGAATACCCCTCGTGAAGGGATACTGCCCCGGGTCCCCAAGGTCTTTACCATAGGCAAACCCTAAATCTATCAGGTCCTTTTCTTTGTAAAGAGGCTTTACATGAATCCCGGACTGCAAAATGACATCCTTGACTCTATCTTTTTCATCCTTAATATATCGTGCTACTCCCATCTTTCGGTGCTCCTGTTTTTTCTGTTTATTGGGTTTATAAAGTTTCTTGAGTGTCTTGGGCTCTGTAATGCTTTATCTATGGAAACAAGTGATTACCAGGAACTCGACAGACTCAATAAACCAAGTAGACCAAACAAACTCTTCAACTCCTGACATTCTCCTTGATAAATTTTACGGATTCCTCAAAGGGCGTTCCACCTGGAAAGACCCCGGAAACCCCAATCTCTTTTAAAAGAGGAATATCCTTAGTTGGTATTACCCCACCAACCACAACTATCATATCATCCAGGCCCTCTTTCTTAACCGCCTCCATAATCTTCTTGGATATAGGAATATGGGCCCCGCTCATTATAGATAAACCTATAACGTTCACATCTTCTTCAATAGCAGTCTTTATTATAGAGGGAACGGTTTGGTGCAACCCCGTATAAATAACCTCCATACCCGCATCTTTAAGGGCATGGGCCATAACCTTTGCTCCCCTATCGTGGCCATCAAGTCCTGGCTTTGCAATAAGAACCCTGATTGTTTTTTCATGCATTATTTTTCCTCCTCAATCTCATGAGCACAAAAAAATAGTGTATCTTCTATTTGCCCTTTTTCATTTCCATAATTACAAAGTCCTTGCCCCTTAGTATATGCTCCTTGATAAGCCTTTCAACCTTTTTCGCCTCTCTGCTCTTTATGGCCTTTATAATCCCTTTATGATCATTATGGGATAAAGTGCCCATCTTCATTGACTCCAATAGGATCTCTCTGAGAAGAAATATTTCATCCCTTAAGTTGTTTATCATTTCAATGAGTTTTGGACTTTTGCTAAGAGCGTATAGGAGTTCATGAAACTCTGTGTTTAGTCTCGTTAGCTCCTTCAGGTCATGTATTAACAGATATTTCTCAAACTCTTCTAATTTGCCCTCTAATGGTGCTATCTCATTATCATTCCATCTTTCCGCTGCAAGGTAGCCCGCGAAACTTTCTAATATAACTCTTATGTCGAATATTTCCTCAATCTCACTAATTGACATTCCCTTCACAACATAGCCGCCTTTAGGCAGACGCACAATCAATCTTTCAGCCTCCAGCTTGTGAAGGGCTTCTCTTACAGGGGTTCTGCTGATGCCAATAGATTCCGCAACATCGCTTTCTATGATACGATTTCCAGGCCGAAATTCGCCATCGAAAATCATCTTCTTTAGTTGCTCAAAGACCTGGCCCCCAAAATTTTCTTTTTTTACATTGTAAAGCAATTTATAAACCGTCTTTTAAGAGAAACATATAGTTTTAAAAAAATTGTAAGCAAGCCTACCGAAGATACTGCCTGGCAATAGTAGTTTGAAGTACCTCATGGGTTCCCCCACCATAGAGAAGAAACCGATTGTCTCTATAGTAGCGTTGAACATTATACTCCATGGAGTAGCCATAAGCACCAAAAATACGGGTTGCCTCATCCGCAGCCTTGCATGCAGACTCGGTCGTAAAATATTTTGCCATGGATGCCTCATTCAAACAGGGAATATTTTTATCAATGAGGTGTGTAACCTTGTAGGACATAAGGGTTCCTGCTTCTAAATTTACAGCCATATTCGCGATCTTGGCCTGTATGAGCTGGTATGAACTGATAGGTCTCCCAAATTGAACCCTCTCCTTGCAATACCTAATCGAATCATCCATCGCAGCCCTTTGCAAGCCCAGGGCAAGAGCAGCAGTCATAACCCTGATCTCTGAGAGTATGGTCAGCAAAACATCAAGTCCCCTTCCCAGCTGACCCAGCATATATTCATCAGGCACATGGCAATTATTGAAATAGATCTCCGACATCTGTGTCGTTCTTGTCCCTAAAAGATCAAACTTTTTACTATGGGAAAATCCTGGTGTATCGGTGGGGATAAATACAAACATCAAGCCCTTTAGCCCCTTATCAGGGTCAGTCTGGGTAAGAACTGTATGAAAATGACCTATCGGCCCGCTTGTTGACCAGGTCTTCATCCCGTTGATAATCCAGCCATCGTCAGCCTTTATAGCCCTTGTTCGGACATTGCTGAGGTCAGAACCCGCCTCGGGTTCTGTCAGCTGAAATGCGCCAATCTTTTCACCCCTCATGGCGGGTCTCAGATAGTATTCATGCATCTCATCCGTTCCATACCGATAGAGTCCATCCGTGGCCATCAGGCATTGCATAGCCGTCGTTGCCCCAAGGCTCAAAAGCCCTCGTGCCAATTCCTCTACCGTGATGCAGTAAAGGGTTGTATTTCCCCCTGACCCCCCTACCTTTTTCGGGTACCTTATCCCCAGGATACCCATGTCAGCTATCTTTTTGAATAAATCATATGGAAATTCACCGCTCTCATCATGTTCCCTGGCAACTGGAATTACCTCTTGGTCCACAAATTTGGCTATAACCTTCCTTAAAAGTTTTTCTATATCTGAACGTTCCATGTTGCTCCTACTTTCCCTTCCTATTCAAAATTGCATGAGCCAATGTTGGAACAACTTCATGAAGGTCTCCAACAATGCCCCAATCGGCCGCTTCAAATATAGGCGCCCTCTCGTCCTTATTAATTGCAATAACATACCGTGACCCAAGCATCCCGGCCCTATGCTGTATGGCCCCGGATATACCACATGCGACGTATAATTCCGGCCTTACTGTCTGGCCCGTCTGCCCAACCTGCCTTTCAACAGGAAGCCATCCCTCCTCGACCACAATCCTTGTGCCTGCAACCTCACCGCCCAGGGCCTCCGCGAGTTCAAACAAGGGCTTCAGGCCTTCTTCCGAACCTACGCCCCTGCCTCCGGCTACAATAACCTTTGCATCATTCAGGCTTACCGCCTTTTTCTTTTCCCCGACAAACTCCAGAACCCTGGTGATAGCATCCTCCTTCATAAGGCTCGAATCTACATGTATAATCTCGCAATGAGAGGCAGTGCCTGTTCTTTTCGACTCCATAACACCTGGCCTGACCGTAGCCATTTGCGGTCTACTGTATGATGTCTTAATAGTGGCCATAAGGTTTCCACCAAATGCAGGTCTTGTCTGAAGTAATAGGCCATCCTCCTGGTCTATGCTCAATTCCGTACAGTCTGCTGTAAGCCCAAGATTCAGCCTCATTGATATCCTTGGCGCAAGGTCTCTACCTATAGGTGTGGCTCCAATAAGAAATATA
>CAYMVB010000004.1:0-7168 GCA_964393665.1 uncultured Desulfobacteraceae bacterium
ATGAAGGATATTTCCGAGGCGAGCGAAGAAACACAAAAGATAGTGAAGACTATTGATGAGATTGCCTTTCAGACAAATCTCCTTGCACTCAATGCAGCGGTTGAGGCAGCCAGGGCAGGGGAGGCAGGTGCTGGATTTGCGGTTGTGGCGGATGAAGTGAGAAATTTAGCCATGAGGGCTGCGGATGCGGCTAAGAATACATCCGGCATGATTGAAGGCACGGTAAAAAAGATTAAGGATGGTTCGGATCTGGTAACAACAACCAATGAAGCCTTTACAGAGGTAGCAACAAGCGCATCCAAGGTAGGGGAGCTCGTTGGTGAGATTGCTGCAGCATCTAATGAACAGGCCCAGGGAATCGAACAGGTTAACAGGGCTGTGGCAGAGATGGACAAGGTCACTCAGCAGAACGCCGCTAATGCAGAGGAATCTGCAGGGGCATCCGAGGAAATGAGAGGGCAGGCAGAACAGATGAAGGACGTCATAGCTGAATTGCTGGTTTTAGTCAGTGGGACTAGCAATATATCAGACAGCGGTGTACAAGAAGAAGAGAGGTTGCCTGTTGTAGCTACTAGGCATAAAGGTTAGCTTTAAGTAGAGTAAACTAGGGGCTTATTGAAAAGATTGTTGTCTTTATTATTTCGTTTTCTAAGCCCCTCATTTATTTTGGGGCCGTAAAATAAGATGAGCATATCTCCTTTAAGTTAAGGCTTATCTGACAATAGGAGGAATGAATATAATTCTTGATATGATGATATTATGTATCTTCAGAGAAGAGGAGTCTATTCTATGAAAAAATTAAAATTTAGAAATAAGCTCATGTTTATGGCCCTATTCATGGTGATTTTTGTCTCGATTGTTTCCACAATTGCGGCCTTTTTTGTAATAAACAAACAGAACAAGGAGGGTTCAAATGATTTGCTTAAAAGGTCGTTTACTATCATTTTCGATGACCTATCAGTAATTAAAGAAAAACTGGTAGGTGATTCCCGACAGATGGCAACAATTCATGATATGCCTTCAAGGATTAAGTATATAGCAGAGTATAACAAGAAAGTGAAAGAAGAGGTTGTTGGGACGACCTACGAGGAGGTAGTTAACGATATTTATAACGTTGGCATGATGGGTGATGTCTCGAGCATGGTTTTTTATAGCCATGAGGGTGATCTGATGGCATTTGCCATTATAACTGAGGAGGGTGCTTTTCTGGGATATGCCCACAGGTTTCCTGACCTTACATTCAAGATTGCGTTCTTAAAGAATGGGGCGAAGCTGAGCGCAGATTTATGGAAAAAGGTCGATAAACTGCCAGTCAATGTAAAAGCGAAATTTGATAAAGAAATACCTCGGCGTGAAAAGATAGATTTTGAGCGGGAAAAAAATCTTATATGCTTGGTTTCCTATGTGCCGATCATGGGAAAGGTATATAACAAGGAGATCCAAAAGCTTGAAGAAAAACAGCTTGGCTTTTTACGTGTTACCCGAAAGCTTGGAGCAGGATTTCTTAAAAGGTTAAGCAGCTTAACAGATATGAAAATAAATATTTTCACAAAAGATGGGCTCAGTATTGGTGACATAAATGAATACAACATAGTTAAAATGAACTCTCTGAGCAAGGCAAAGAAAAAATGGGATATAGCCAAAAAAGAGATTTGTTTAAATGATATAGCCATTGGCGATAATAGCTATTTTCAAGGCGTTTTACCCTTGTATGGTGATTCAGGTTATGTTGGTGCAATTGCCGCCCTGTATTCTAAAAGTATAGTTACGGCAAACACGTGGCAAATGATAAAATTACTGGCACTTGTGTCGCTGGCTTGCATATTTATGATAATTCCTGTCACCTTCATTTTCTCTAACATGCTAACTGGTTCGATTGATCGAATTATAAGCATTCTCAGTAATAACTCGGATAACGTTGCTTCTGCATCAAGACAGATATCGTCTGCTAGTCAATCTATTGCAGAGGGGGCATCTGAGCAGGCATCGTCACTGGAGGAAACATCTTCATCCCTTGAAGAGATGACGTCTATGACAAGACAGAGCGCAAATAATGCGGCACAATTAGATACCATTATGAAGGCGGCAAATGAGACGGTCAAGAGGGCAAACGTATCAATAGAAGAGATTAACAGGTCCATGAAGGAAATATCAAAGGCAAGCGAAGAAACACAAAAGATAGTTAAAAGCATTGATGAGATTGCATTTCAGACAAACCTTCTTGCCCTCAATGCAGCAGTTGAGGCAGCCAGGGCCGGGGAGGCAGGAGCAGGCTTTGCCGTTGTGGCGGATGAAGTGAGAAATTTAGCCATGAGGGCTGCCGATGCGGCTAAGAATACGTCCGCCTTGATTGAAGATACAGTAACCAGAATTAAAGATGGCTCGAATCTGGTAACAGCTACAAATGAGACGTTCACCGAGGTAGCAAAAGGGGCATCAAGGGTAGGAAAGTTTGTTGGGCAGATTGCGGCAGCATCTGATGAGCAGGCCCAGGGGATAGAACAGGTAAACAAGGCGGTGGCAGAGATGGACAAGGTTACTCAGAAGAATGCCTCAATCGCGGAGGAATCGGCAAGCGCATCTGAGGAAATGAGAGCCCAAGCCGAGCAGATGAAGGGTGTCATAGCTGAATTGCTGGCTTTAGTTAGTGGAAGTAAAAATACAGGAGGCAGTGGGGAGCATGAAGAAGAATTGCCTGTGCCTGCTCATAAAAGCGTAGCTTTAAAAAAAAGTCTAGTTTAATTTCCTTACAGGCAATGAAACAGAGGAAAATAGTAATGTAGTTCGTAGGGATACTGATGGTAGTTTTTTATATGATATTAAAAGTACTTATGAAGAGGAGTTTATATTATGAAAAGAGTGAAGTTTAGAAACAAGCTCATGTTTATGGGCCTATCTATGGTAATTTTTGTCTCGATTGTCTCAACGATCGTGGCCTTTTTTGTGATAAATAATCAAAATCGAGATGCGTCAAATGATTTACTTAATAGGTCTTCTAATATCATAATTGATGATCTGTTAGAGATTCGTGAAAAATTGCTATCAGATTCACGGCAGCTTGCAACAATAAACAATATGGCATCGGGGATCCAGTATATATTAGAGAATAATAGACAATTTGAAGAGATTTCCATGAAGCAGACTTATCAGGCGGTTGTTCAAAATCTATACAATAGTGCGGTGAGTGAAGATATATGGAAGGTAGGGTTTTACGATACTTCAGGTGATATCGTAGCCTTTTCTAACATTGAAGATGAAGGTATATTTTTGGGATATACCCACAGGTTCCCTCAGCTTACCTTTAATGTTGCATCTTTGAAGCCTGGCATGGAATTGAAAACAGGGTCATGGAAACATCTTAGTAAACTACCCGGCACAGTTAAAGAAAAATTTGGTAGTGAAATTCCTCGCCACGAGGTAGTTTCTTTTGAAAAGGTCGATAATCATGTATGCTTAGTTTCGTATGTGCCAGTTGTGGGGGAGCTGTATAGCGAGGAGACAAAAGAGGTTGAGAAAAAACAGATAGCATTTGTTACTGCTACGAGAAAACTTGAAAAAAATTTTATTGATAAAATATCTCGTTTAACAGGAATGAAAATAAATATCTTTACAAGGGCGGGTTTAAGCCTGGGGCACCTTGGTGGATACAATACAGTTCAGATGGAATACATTGAACAGTCAAAAAAGAAATGGGATTTGGAAAAACAGGAGATTTTGCTTAATGAGATAGCTATTGAAAGCAATACTTATTTTCAAGGTGTATTGCCAATCTATAGTAATTCTAACTATGTTGGGTCAATTGCCGCCCTTTATTCGAAAAGTATAGTTAAGGCAAACACGTGGCAAATGATAAAGTTACTGGCACTTGTGTCGTTGGGCTGCATACTTATGATAATTCCAGTTACCTTCCTTTTTTCTAACATGTTAACAAAACCGATTAACAGGATTATCAAAATTCTGAATGAAAATTCAGACCAGGTTGCAGCGGCATCCGGGCAAATATCATCTGCCAGCCAATCCCTTGCTGAAGGTGCATCCGAGCAGGCATCCTCGCTAGAGGAAACCTCTTCATCTCTGGAGGAAATGGCTTCAATGACAAGGCAGAATGCGGATAACGCTACCCAGGCCGATAACTTAATGAAAGAGGCAAACAGGACAGTAGAAAATGCGAATTCATCCATGGAACAACTTACGAACTCGATGAAAGAAATATCGCAGTCCAGCGCGGAAACACAAAAGATAGTGAAGACCATTGATGAGATTGCCTTTCAGACAAATCTCCTTGCACTCAATGCAGCAGTTGAGGCAGCGAGGGCCGGGGAGGCAGGTGCAGGTTTTGCGGTTGTGGCAGATGAAGTGAGAAATTTAGCCATGAGGGCTGCTGATGCGGCTAAGAATACATCCGGTCTCATTGAAGGTACGGTAAAGCGAATCAAAGATGGTTCGAACCTGGTAATAACAACCAATGAAGCCTTTACAGAGGTAGCAACAAGCGCATCCAAGGTAGGGGAGCTCGTTGGTGAGATTGCTGCAGCATCTAATGAGCAGGCCCAGGGAATAGAACAGGTAAACAAGGCTGTGGCAGAGATGGACAAAATGACCCAACAGAATGCCGCGAATGCAGAGGAATCGGCAGGGGCGTCTGTACAAATGAAAGGACAGGCAGAGCAGATGAAGGGTGTAGTAGGTGAGTTGCTATCTCTAATTGGCAGTGAAGAAAAATCCAATGGGAGGGTAAAGATACCATACCAAGAAAATAAATTAGATCGAAAGAATATGGATACAAAAAAACACGTAGGTGACCAGAGAAGAAATACTGATAAAAGCGAGGGGAGTACGAATAATAAAAAGGAGCACATTAAACCCTATAAGGTAATTCCCATGGATGATAAAGATTTTAAGGACTTTTAATGTCCTTGTTTTGCAGAAAATCATTGTAAATCTTTAAAGAAGTTTTCGTTAAACATCAAAAATTTTATTTTATAACGGCCCTTTTTTCAGTGGACACACAAGATAAGAAGGGCCTTTTAATAATCTATGTCATCTTATCCCCCATCAAGATTTCCATCCCAAGCACCAGCTCTTAAACGCAACTTTAGAACTTCCATCCTGGCACAGTATTCATTGCACAATCCTCAAAATGCATTTTTTATTAGACCAATAAAGAGAAAAACATTATTTGTTAAAAATTTCAGAATATAAAATAATTAGAAAAAAAAGATAGTGATTTTTAAAGCTTTTTAGTATAGAATATTTAAAAACTAGTTATCAACATTTTTATTTGAGAGGCGTTCACAATGGAAAGCATACTTAGCAGACTTGTTTACGATATGAGCTTGAGAGTGCGCCTGATGAATTCTGACCTTACATTTGACAAACGTATAGCGGATCTAACGGAAAGAGAAAGCCTTTTAATTGAGCTTGTAGGTGCAAAAGAAAATATGAGAATTTCAGATATATCTAAACTTTTCCCTCGGGTAAGCGCCAGTACGATATCTACAACCATAACACGGTTGTGGAAAGAAAGAGGCTTGTTACATAAAACTATTCTTCCAGAAAACCAGCGGGTTACAATCGTAAATTTGACGGAAAAAGGGAGGTGTATTCTACAGGATATAAGGGCGGCACATATTTCAATGTATTCTACGGTAGAAGATTCCTTGGGTATGAGCTCGAGGGAGTTAAATTGGCTGTCGGAAAAAATTAAAAACTCTATTGAGTTTTTTGACCAGCAATTTAATTCTCATTAACCATCTTAGGCGTTTTTATCCAATAAAACTAGGTGTTGTACCTGCAGGGTTATATTGTTATTAAACACTGGTTAAATTTTAAATTATACAATTGAGCACAATTTTTGCCTAAAACACCTACATTTGTGGCATACCCTATTCGATGGTTATCATAAAAGCCGGTTATGTGTTAAACCTCGTCATTTCCAGATGCCTGCACGCAATTAAATACCGATAACCATATTCAATAACAGACCCCTTTAGCTGGTTGGTAACCTTACATTATTTTGGTTGAAAGGCCAGCCGGCTTTCTCTGCTATTTCCTGAAACATGAGGTATTTCATATGCACTATTGATTCACCTGCAAATGCCTATTCAAGCATTTTCTCAGTCATTTTTTTCATAGCAGTCTCCTCTCTGTCTACAGATAGGCCAAATTTTACTACATAAAAAACCAGTGACTTTTATTCTTCGATAATAATAGCCTTATTAGGGCACATATTCGCAACTTCCCGGCATTTCTGTTCGAGACCAGGCGGAATGGTATCGACAATTACTGTAGCCTTTTTACTTCCAGGCTCGAATCGGAAAACCTGCGGGCATTTCTTCACACATATGCCTATAGTTTCGCATTTTAACTGATCAACCCTTGCCCTCATAGTAACCTCCTTATTTATTTCCAGTATTACATGTACGTTCTCTTTGAGTTCACCCTAAGGCCCATTTTTGCTAGTCAAAGCATAAGTGAAGACCTTACCCATTTACCAGGAAAGGTATCCCTCAAATCTTCCTTAGTTTTTTCTATATAATCCCGGTATATTTCATCAATAAGCATCCGGTCAAACTTGTATTCCTCATTCAGCATTCCCTCCTCCTTGCTGAAATATTTCATAATAGCCAGAAAGAAATGCCGAACCTCTTTTTCCATGTGTTCTGTCTAGAAGTCCACTCCGCAACGGAAGCATATCACGCCACTATTGTTCATTCGTAAAGGAGAATGAGCAAAAAACCTAATTCCCGATGTCTTTTAATTGACGGCCTGTACGTTTTTTACTTCTGGCACAACCTTTTTCAGGTGTCTTTCTATGCCCATCTTTAGTGTCATTTGAGACATGGGGCAGCCGGCGCACGCGCCCTTAAGGCGGAGTTTTACCGTGCCATTGTCGGTAACATCTACTAATTCGACATTTCCTCCATCTGCCTGCAATGAGGGCCTAACTTGGTTCAAAGCACTTTCAATTTTTTCCCTTAACATGGTTCTTCCTCCGTTTTTATCTATCTTTTTGTTGAATGCTAAAAAACTCATATCTTTGTTGCTGCAAGAACGTTACAAAGGGCTGCATGAGACTGGGAGCAGGATTTGTTGATCTGCCTATTCAATGCCTGCCTTATTTTCAGTTTTACCCTACCGTAAGTTCTTTACTGCTCTCCCACAGTCC
>CAYMVB010000005.1:0-7252 GCA_964393665.1 uncultured Desulfobacteraceae bacterium
AAGGCAGATAATAAATAATAAAAAATTACCCTTGACATCCATATCATTTTTTCCTATGTCTTCTAGATAGCTATAATATAGCTAAATATTCGGTTAAATGTCTAACAATTGATTTGCGAGTCCATTGTCTTTATTGAGTGATAAATCATCGATCTGCAAATTAAAAATTCAAAGTTTCATATTTGCTGCTTGTGATAACAGACTTATCAATTTTTTAATTTTAGCTCATTGATGCAGGTCTTAATATGACATGTTTGTGCGTAAGTACTTTCTGATTCTTAAAAGAATTGTCAATTTTTATATATTTATTCAGGAAATATAATAAAAGGGGGTGAGAACATTAATAATATTTTTGGGCGATACTATGATGCTATACTCAATCTTTAATTAGGAGGGTGGTCAAATGAAAAAGAAGATTTTTTTTGTTTTTTTGGTTCTCTTTTTAGGCGTAGCCTTTTTTGCGATGGGATCCATAAAGGCTGAGGCAGATCAAATTAAGCTTACCTATAGCAATTTTTTTCCGCCAACGCATATTCAGGCTAAATTGGCTGATGCATGGTGCAAAGAGGTTGAAGAGCGTACCGATGGAAAGGTTAAGGTGGAACATTATCCGGGAGGTACATTGACAAAAGCAAATCAGTGCTATGATGGAGTGGTGACAGGCTTATCTGATCTAGGGTTTTCCTGTTTGGCTTACACGAGAGGGCGTTTCCCGGTAATGGCTACTGTTGATCTTCCATTAGGCTATCCCAATGGAAAGATTGCTACCAAGGTCGCAAATGACGTGGCTAATAAACTTAACCCAAAAGAACTGCAGGACACAAAGGTAATGTATCTTCATGCCCATGGCCCTGGTATTATACACACAAAGGGAAAAATGGTAACAAAGTTAGAAGAGCTCAAGGGCTTGAAATTACGTGGAACAGGACTCAGCGCAAAATTTATAACGGCACTGGGGGCTACTCCGGTTCCAGCTCCAATGCCGGAAACCTACCAAATGGTTCAAAAGGGTGTAGTAGATGGCTCTGCCTATCCATTTGAAACCAATAAAGGCTGGAGGTTGGGTGAGTTAACAAATTATGCTGCAGCCGCATTTTCAGCTGCGTACACCACTACATTTTTTGTTGTGATGAATAAAGATAAATGGAATTCATTGCCCGCGGATGTTCAGAAAACTATACAAGAGATTAACGAGGAATGGATTGTAAGGCATGGAACTGCCTGGGATGACAGCGACATGGAAGGCATCAATTATTTCCTGAATCATGGCGGTGTGATAATTGGCCTTGATGAAAAAGAATCTGCTAAATGGAAGGATGCTGTAAAGCCTGTTGTTGACGAATACATAAAGGAAATGGATGGAAAGGGCTTCAACGGTAAGGAAATCGTTGATGTCACTATGGAAGCTATTGCCAACTATAGCAAGTAAACTTTCTATAAGAGGCCAGCCGTGCATGTAAGGTATGGCCTCTTTATATTATTTTTTTAATCAAGAAGGCCTGGCTTATGGATGCTTTTTCAAAGGTAATTGAGTGGATTTCGAATAAGCTAAAGATAATCGGGGCTGCCTGCCTTGTTGGAATGATATTTTTAACATGTGCGGATGTAGTAGGACGATTTTTTCGCCACCCTATTTTCGGCTCAGTTGAACTTGTTGCCACTATGTCAACTCTTGCGATAGCTATGGCGCTTCCTTATACTCATATAAATAAAGGCCATGTTGGTGTCGAGCTTTTAGTGCGCCTTTTGTCAGCCAAGACCCAGCTAATCATTGACACATGCACGGCAATTTTAAGCCTTGCATTATTTGCTCTTGTAACCTGGAGAATGGCTTTATATGCGAATACCATGCATAAATCCGGGGAGGTTTCCTTAAATCTGCAATTCCCTACCCATATTATAATCTATATTGTATCATTTTGTTTTCTTATTTTTCTTCTTTTTATACTGCAAGATATTGTTAAAAATATAAAAAGGTTAAAGTCCGAATGAGCCCTACCACTATAGGTATTTTAGGCATTTTAATAATGGTTATCATATTTTTCTCCCGGATGCCTGTGGCCTATGTTATGGCCATGGTAGGATACTTAGGCTTTACCATATTGATATCAGGAAAGGGTGGCCTAAACCTTTTATCAAGAAATATCTATGATGTATTTTCCTCTTATGGATTAACTACGATACCCTTATTTGTCCTTATGGGACAGTTGGCATTTAATAGCGGAATAAGCCATAGGTTATACAATGCAGGCTATAGATGGCTCGGTAGCACCAGGGGAGGGCTTGCAATGGCAACCGTTTCTGCTTGCACTGCCTTTGGGGCTGTTTGTGGATCAAGCCCTGCTACAGCGGCCACAATGGCGACTGTGGGCCTTCCCGAGATGAAGAAATATAAATATGCAGATGCCTTATCAACGGGAGCAGTTGCATCAGGAGGTGGGTTAGGTATGATTATGCCTCCCAGCGTTGTGATGATAGTCTATGGTATCCTGACCGAGCAGTCTATCGGCGCTCTTTTTGTAGCAGGTATTTTCCCGGCAATCCTTGTCACCATCTTATTTATTGTGGCCATATATATAACGTGTACATTGTCACCAGAACAGGGGCCTCCGGGGGATCGTTTTACCTTTAGGCAAAAGATCCGGTCCTTGCTTGGTATGAGCGAGACACTGGCTGTTTTTATACTGGTCATCGGAGGATTATTTATAGGCCTCTTTACGCCAACAGAGGCTGCTGCCGTAGGGGCCTTTGGAATGCTTGTTGTATCCATTTCAAGTAAGCAACTTACATGGAAAGGATTTGTAAATGCCTTATACGAGACACTTGGGACATCTTGTATGGTAATGATGCTTATAGCAGGGGCCACTATCTTTGGTAAGTTTCTTGCAGTAACAAGGATTCCCTTTGATATAGCTACATGGGTTAGTGGCTTTGATTTGCCGGCTTTTATTATTATAGGCATAGTAATAGCTATTTATTTTATAGGTGGGTGTTTCATGGATGCCCTTGCCTTTGTTACACTTACAGTTCCTATCTTTTTTCCGGTGGTTATGGCACTTGGCTATGATCCTATTTGGTTTGGGGTAATTATTGTAATGACTACTGAAATGGGGGTTATCACACCACCTGTTGGGATAAATGTATATGTAGTCTTTGGTGTTGCGAGAAGGATTATAGGTGAGGTTCCCCTTGAGTCCATATTTAAGGGTATATTACCCTTCTTGCTTGCTGTTATTACAGGCGTTATTATTCTTATCATGTTTCCACAGATTATTCTTTTTTTACCGAATTTGATGTATTAATTTATCAAGCCGCACTGTTTGGAGCATTATTTTCCCTTTAGGCTTAATTTATTAGAGGCTCCTCATTCTTTATTATGTTACAAACATGCTCATGATTTTTTTATGAAACATGGTAATTTAATGAAAGATTGACTGTTAATAATCCCAAAAAACTCCACGTATTTCTCTGATGCTATGTTTTACTGCAATTGATTCTCTCGTTTAATGCATTTGCTTGATAAATATTACGCATGCATTTAATATAGTATAGTAAGGATAAAAAAATATTTTCAGCTCAAGGAGTAATTACTATTTTGATTATGAAACAAAAGAAAACAGATTGCATGTGCTGATTTTTAAAAATAATGGGTAGATAGTTGCACTGCGGTTTTTATTATTGACTTTAATCAATTGTTTTATATACATTTAAAGAATAGATACGAAAGCTTCTTGACCATAATTTCGATTTACGAGATTTTATTATTGAAAGGAGGTGAAACATATAGATCAATAAATCAATCATATTATTAAAATAGGAGGAGGAAGTTATGGATTCGAGTACTTATAAAATAATTGAACTTGTGGGGACCAGCCCCGAATCGTGGGAAGATGCAGCTAAAAATGCTATTAATACTGCCTCTAAGAGTCTTCAGGACTTAAGAATTGCAGAGATTACGAAGCTCGACTTAACCATTGATAATGGCAAGATTACTGGCTTCAGGACCAGGATAAATGTTTCTTTTAAATACCATGAGTAACAATTAACACTTTTAGCCAAATGGCCTTTTAGAGATTATTATGGTCATTTGGCTTTAAGAGATTATGTGCGTCAATAAAGCAAGCAGGAAAAATCAAAACGCGTGTATCTGGTTATTGTATATTGTAAGGGCATAAAAACTGTTGACATATTTGTAAACTTTAATTATGTAAAAGAATATATGTAGGCACATGTAATACAACGGCGTATTATAAAAGACGACGAAGTCCACGACACCTAAAGTTTCAGGTGTGTGGATTTTTTTTTGCTCTAAACTTTAAAAAACTTCTATGCCCTTAAGGTAATAAATTTCAATTAGTTGGGTTAAACCCGGTTTTTTAGATTTGGGAGTAATGTTGCAAGCCTTATCCTTATTTATTTTTTTTTTAATTATTAGTAGTTACTATCATTAAATAGAAAGGATTAATGATGAAAGATGGATTAAACCCCTTTAGTATTGCACAGAAGCAATTAGATGATGCTGCCGAAAAGCTCGGGCTTGATAATCCCACACATGAGTTTCTCCGCTGGCCTATGCAAGAGTTGAAGTTTACCATCCCAGTTAAAATGGATTATGGTGCAACAAAGATTTTTCATGGCTTTCGTATCCAGTACAATACAGCGAGGGGACCTGCTAAGGGCGGAATACGCTGGCATCCTGACGAAACCATAGACACAGTGCGTGCACTTGCAGCATGGATGACATGGAAGACCTCAGTGGTAGATATTCCTTTAGGTGGTGGTAAGGGGGGAATTATATGTAATCCTAAGGTGTTGTCTGAGACTGAAAAAGAGAGATTAGCCCGTGGTTACATTCGAGCTATAGCCAAGACTCTTGGAGTTACAAAGGACGTTCCTGCACCTGATGTTTACACTACACCGCAGATTATGGGGTGGATGATGGATGAATATGAAACGATAATGGGGGAGAAACACCCGGGTGTGATTACTGGAAAACCTATACCACTAGGTGGTTCTCAAGGGCGCGGAGATGCTACTGCCAGGGGTGGTATTTATGTCATCAGAGAAGCAGCTACAGCATACGGGATAGAGTTAAAAGATAAGCCAATGGCTGTTCAGGGTTTTGGGAATGCTGGGCAGTATGCGGCCCGACTCGGTGAAAATGTCCTTGATTTAAAGCTTATTGCCGCTTCAGACTCAAAAGGCGGCGTATATAATCCTAAGGGTATACCTGTGGAAGAGCTTATTGACTATAAAATGAAGAACGGGAGAGTCAGTGGCTTTCCAGGGGCAGATGAAATAAGTAATGAAGAGCTACTTGAACTTGAGGTTGCTGTTCTTATACCTTCCGCATTGGAGAATGTAATTACACAGGAAAATGCTCAAAGAATAAACTGTAACCTATTGTGTGAATTGGCAAATGGACCTACAACACCAGAGGCTGATGACATACTCTATGATAAGGGTATAGTTGTGTTACCGGATTTTCTAGCTAATGCAGGGGGAGTTACTGTTTCCTATTTAGAGCAGGTTCAAAACACCTATAATTTGTATTGGGAGATAGAAGAGATCCACTGGCGGCTGAAAGAAAAAATGACGCGTGCCTTTAAAAGTGTGTATGAAATGAGCCAGAGCCAAAAGATCAATATGCGTCAGGCTGCCTATCTTGTCTCTGTAGCCAGAGTCGCAGAGGCATGCAAACTCCGTGGATGGGTATAGATAGCACATGCCTGTTTAACAGAAGGGCTTAAAAGGCGAAAAAATGTTTAGCGGCATAACAGAACTAGATGAGGTTATTAAGGGGCTTCGCTTAGGGGACAATGTCGTTTGGCAGGTCGATGACTTACAAGAATACGTCTATTTCGTGGAACCTTTTGTTAAACAGGCATTAAATAATGGGAATAGATGTGTTTATTTAAGATTTGCTCCTCATCCCCTTATTGTTACGTCGCTTGGTAAGGGTTTAATAATAAAAAAGCTGGATCCAAGAGGTGGTTTCGATCTCTTCAGTGCAGAGGTGCACAGGGTCATCGAAGAGCTGGGAAAGGAGAAATTCTTTATATTTGACAATATATCCGCCCTTGTGGAGGAGTGGGCGACCGATGAATCGCTGGCTAATTTTTTTCAGGTTACATGCCCCTTCCTGCGCGAGTTAGGTACAGTTGCCTACTTTGCATTGACTCGCGGACATCATGCATACAGTGCTATTGCTAGAATTCGGGATACTACTCAGGTGCTGATTGATGTTTTTCGCATAAAAGGCAATATGTACATACACCCATTAAAGGTTTGGGACAGGTATTCCCCGCAGATGTTTTTACCTCATATGATTTCTGAAAAAGCCTGGCAGCCCATATTCCAAAGTGGTGAGGCTGCGGCATTATCTTTAACTGCCCGCAGGCAGTCCCTTCAGTACATGGAAAGTTCTATCGCTCCATGGGACAGCGTCTATCATAAGCTTGTTCAATATAGCGAGACTGATAAAGACTCCCTGGAGATGTCTCCGGAAATCCTGGCGCTTAAAAAGGAACTTCTGAGGATGTTAATTGGCAATCATCCAGAGATTAATAGGCTGGCCGGTTTCTATTTTACATTGCAGGATTTGTATAGCATCAGAGACCGCATGATTGGCTCTGGTAGAATCGGGGGTAAGGCTGCTGGTATGCTTCTGGCAAGACGCATTTTAGCGGGAGTAAATGGTGAGATAAATTTTTCGCAGGTGCATGAAGACCATGACTCATTCTATGTTGGTTCGGATGTTTTCTTTACCTTTCTTGTTGATAACGATCTTTTCAGGCTTCGTTTAAAGCTATCAGAAAATTCCCAACTCACACGGGAAGAGTTTGAAGAAGTTGAACAGAACTTTTTAGGTGGCACGTTTTCTACAAAGGTAGTGGAGCAATTTCGGAATATGTTAGATTACTTTGGACAGGCACCGATTATCGTTAGATCTAGCAGTTTGCTTGAAGATAGCTTTGGTAATGCATTTGCCGGTAAATACAGAAGTGAGTTTTGCGCAAACCAGGGCAGCCCTGATGAAAGATTAGAGGCCTTTTTACGTGCTGTTAAGCTTGTTTATGCAAGCACATTGAGCCCAGATGCGCTCTCTTATAGGTGTAGGCGGGGGCTTGCAGAAAGCGATGAGCAAATGGCGATTCTTGTGCAGCGCGTTTCAGGGACACCTTATAAGGAGTATTTTTTTCCGAGCCTTGCAGGTGTCGCATTTTCCCGTAATCTGTATGCATGGACAAGC
>CAYMVB010000006.1:0-2313 GCA_964393665.1 uncultured Desulfobacteraceae bacterium
CATTGGAATAGATATAGGTAAAAAGGTATTAAAGTGGGGGAAGGGGTATGCATGGAACCCCACAGCATTTTTTAGCAGGCCAAAAGACCTTGATGACCCAGATTTAACATTAGAGGGCTATTATGTTATCAGTGGAGATTTGATTAAGAGCATGCAAGGACCAATTAAGACTGTTGCCCTGACGCCGGTAGTTTTCCCTATATCGAGAAATATTAATGACGAGTGGGGCTCAGACAGGGAGATTGTGTTGGGCGGTAAAGCCTATTTTTTTGCCTACGATACAGATTTGGACTTTATGTTTCTTTTAGGTAATGAGACAAATGACCGTATCGGGCTTACCTTTTCTAAAAATATCTCACCCAATTTTGAGATCCATGGCGAAACAGCAATTGTTTTTGATTATACAAAACATGTAACTGATAAACAGGGTAATGGGATTGAAAAGAAATATGATGCAAGAGATTTTCTTTTAGGTATTCGCTATCTCTCCGCCCGTGATACAACGTATATTTTTGAATATTATAGAAACGGGCATGGCTATACTGAAGATGAAATTAAAGACTATTTTTCTTTTATTCAGGCCGGATACGACACCTATAGTAGCAGTCAAAACATGGGGGATATTTTAGCAGGCAGAATGTATGGAAGCCAATATTATAACAAGCAGACTGTGATGAGAGATTATTTTTACCTGAAGATTTCAAATAAAGAACCTTTTGATATTCTATATTTTACTCCATCTTTGACATGCGTATTCAACATTAATGATAAAAGCGGATCAATAGCGCCACAGATAACGTATGCCCCCATAACCAACCTTGAATTTGATCTCAAGACAATATTTCTTTATGGAGAAGACAATACGGAATATGGTGAAAAAATAAACGACTACAAAATCCTTGCATCAGTTACATATTATTTCTGATAACACCTGGACTCCAAACCTCTCAAGATCACATCTACATAAAAAGCCAGCCGTAAAGAATGCATTTCCATGTAATTTTTGGCATAAATTGAATAAGGAAGTTAAGAAACTACTCTTCAAATTTAGGCTCACGCGTTTTTTTACCCTTGTGATAACCGATATTTTTTTGCTAAAAGTCTAAATTATAGTTTCCTAATAAATGCCGGAAAAATCTTTCTTTTACAAAAAAGCCAATAAAGGCTTGCAGACTCAAGGGGCTTTATATCTATGGAACTTCCTATTTTTATTGTAACAGGGCTCATGTCAGGTTTCATGGGGGGGCTTTTAGGACTTGGAGGAGGTATTTTACTTATGCCTGTTCTGCGTTTTGCGCTGGGTATACCGGTTATAGAGGCTGTAGGAATAACTGTTTTTAGTGTATTTCTTGTTACGATTTCCGGCAGCTTCTATCATTATAAACTTGGACATATTAATCTTCCTTCTTTAGTCCCCGTTATCATTGCCGGCGCATTTTCATCGTTTTTATTTTCCTTTGTTTTTAATAAAATGATTGATCATACAGAGTGGATTGATTGTGCCATAGGTCTTGTATTTTTAATTGTGTCTGCGCGGATGATCCGTGCGGGATTGCGTAAGAGAATGGGGAGAGATGCCTTCTCAAGGTTTAATAACGGGTTACCAGGTACGATTTTTCAAAAAGGATTAATAGGGGTTTTCGCAGGTGCTATGCCGGGTCTTTTAGGCATAGGCACAGGTGCTATCCTTGTTCCCATCTTCACTTTTACCCTGAAGGCATCAATAAAGGTGGCTATTGGATCATCTTTGGCCTGTTTTACTATAAATGCTTTGGTGAGTGCGGTTATGAAATGGAATCAGGGTTTGATAGATTTATCCATAGCGCTTCCCATTGGTCTTGGGGCTGTTTTGGGGGCAATTATTGGCTCAGCTGTCAATAATCGCATTCCTTCATCTGCCCTTAAATTTATTTTTGGCATTATCTTTTTATATGCATCAAGCAAGTTTATTTTTTTACCCTGGGGGATTAAGATATGAGTATCAGTATTAAATTTAACGTTTAAGATTATTGATGCATTATAGTATTAAAGAGGCACAGGTATATTCTCGAATCTCGGTACAGGATTTTTCAGCTCTCAGTTTTATTATTATTCTGCTGTCGCTCTTATAATTCTTAACTGCCTCAAACCTTTCATTTTTCAGGTACCGGCCTGTGAAAAATATCACGTAATGGTATTGAAAAAGAAACCTCCGGCCTATATCGTAGGTAAGTCGGGATAGGATAACGAATGCCTTTCTGATGGCTTTTTTCAAGGCCCTCAATCACACCTTCCAGTTTCCCGAAAGGAATGGCCATGAGCATTTCGTGGTCC
>CAYMVB010000007.1:0-15157 GCA_964393665.1 uncultured Desulfobacteraceae bacterium
TGATATTATTAGTGCCTGGGGCGGGAATCGAACCCGCACAGCCAACAAGGACCGAGGGATTTTAAGTCCCTTGCGTCTACCAATTCCGCCACCCAGGCATTTTGAACCACGATAAGAAAATAATTATTGAAGGAAAATCATCTAAGCAATAGTGTTTTCTAAATTAATTATTTTATCTGCATTTATTTTCCTCTTGAAGCGCGATCTTTCAAGGGGTATCCCTTTCAGCTTTTATATTATTCACAATTATGCATGTCAAGCATATTACTATGTGCCTTGCTCCCAGGAAGATAAATATTTTTTCTGCTCAGGCGTGAGGGTGTCAATCTCAACCCCCATAGAAGCAAGTTTTAGTCTCGCAATCTCTTGGTCAATACTATCTGGAACCGCATATACAAGCCTATCAAGATCTTCTTTTTTATTCGACAAATACTCAATAGATAGTGCCTGGTTTGCGAAACTCATGTCCATAACACTTGATGGATGCCCTTCTCCTGCTGCAAGGTTAACAAGTCTTCCCTCACCCAGGATATAGATCTTTTTCCCGTTTGAGAGGGTGTATTCCTCTACAAATTCCCTCATCTGCCTCCTAGCCCTGGAAATTTCTTTAAGCCCCAGCAGGTCTAACTCAACATTAAAGTGGCCGGAGTTGGAAATAATGGCTCCATCTTTCATTTCCAAAAAATGCTCTTTTCTTATGGCATTCTTATCCCCTGTAAGGGTGCAAAAAAAGTCCCCTATCTTAGAAGCCTTTGCAATGGTCATCACCTCATATCCATCCATTACCGCCTCTAAGGCCTTTAAGGCGTCAGTTTCACAAATTACTACCTTCGCACCATGTCCCTTTGCCCTCATAGCTACGCCACGTCCACACCATCCATAACCACTCACAACAAAGGTACTTCCAGCTATAAGCCTGTTTGTAGCCCTGATTATCCCGTCTAAAGTGCTTTGCCCTGTTCCATATCTGTTATCAAAAAGGTGTTTTGTATTGGCATCATTTACAGATATCACTGGAAATTGCAATACCTTGTCTTTCTCCATTGATCTGAGACGAATTACCCCTGTGGTTGTCTCTTCTGTTCCTCCTATGACATTAGCAACAAGCTCTCTTCTCTCTTGTTCAGTAAGGGCAAGGCCCCACTGTTTTATCGCCTCAGAGACTTCATGCCACTTATTAAGGGCGATAAAGTGAAGAGAGCTTACCAGGTCAGCACCGTCGTCCATGGTAATAGCAGGGCCATGCTTTAAGGCTGACAATATATGATTATAGTATGTGTCATTGTCCTCGCCCTTAATGGCAAAGACGGGAATCTCATCATTATCCACCAGAGAAGCAGCAACATCATCCTGTGTAGATAAAGGATTAGAGGCACAGAGGACTACTGAGGCCCCTCCTGCCTTAATTGTTTTGGCTAATACAGCCGTTTCTGTGGTGACGTGCAAACAGGCAGAGATTTTTAAGCCTGAAAGCGGCTTTTCTCTCGAAAACCTTTCTTTTATAGAATTCAAAACAGGCATACTCTGAGATGCCCATTCTATTCGGAGCTCACCCTTTTTTGCGAGACCCAAGTCCTTAATATCATAGTTCATAAATTATTTCCTTTGCCTTTAATGTATACAAACATTTCAATTATTCTAAAAAATCTTGCTGCAAGACCGCGAAAAATGACTATTAGATGATTGCTATAAGGCCTTCTTCATTTTTTCAACAAGGTCGGTCTTTTCCCAGATAAACTCATCGAGCTCTCTGCCGAAATGCCCGTAGTTTGTGGTTTTTTTGTATATAGGTCTCAAGAGATCCAACTGCTCAACTATAGCGGCAGGCCTCATATCAAACTCTTTTATTACCATTTTAGTCATATCAATGCTTGGGACAACCCCTGTATCATAGGTGTTTACCATCAGGCTAAGGGGCTCAGCCTTTCCAATGGTATATGCAACCTGAATTTCGCATCTTTCAGCCATACCCGCAGCTACAATATTCTTAGCAATATATCGACACATGTAAGAGGCACTCCTGTCTACCTTTGATGGGTCCTTCCCTGAAAAGGCGCCTCCTCCATGGTATCCAAACCCACCGTAGGTGTCTGCAATAATCTTTCTTCCGGTCATACCGCAATCTCCCAATGGACCACCTATAACAAACCTGCCGGTCGTATTTATATAAAATTCGGTATCGCCATTGATTAGTTCATGCGGAATGACCTTCTTAACAATTTCTTCAATAATAGCCTCCTTTAACGTATTGTAGTCAATATCAGGGGAGTGCTGCGCGGCTATTACGATGGAATGAACCGAGACAGGCTTAAAATCCACGTATCTAACCGTTACCTGAGATTTCCCATCTGGCCTCAACCATGGCAACTTGCCGGATTTTCTCACGTGGGAAAGCCTTTGCGTTAGCTTATGCGCCAGATAAATTGGCATTGGCATAAATACAGGTGTGTCAATGCAGGCATAGCCGAACATAGTTCCCTGGTCACCTGCCCCTTGTTCTTTAAAAAGTCCAGCACCATTAACACCCTGAGCGATATCAGCTGACTGCTTATCAATGCTTGTCATAACGGCACATGTTCTCCAATCAAAACCCATGTCTGAATTATGGTATCCTATATCTTTGATAACCTCTCTTGCAACTTTAGGTATGTCTACGTAACAATTTGTCGTAATTTCACCCGCTATCATTGCCATGCCTGTAGTTACAAGAGTTTCACAGGCCACCCTTCCATTTTTGTCACAGAGTATTATCTCATCCAGTATTGCATCAGAAATCTGATCAGCTACCTTGTCAGGATGCCCCTCCGTAACAGACTCCGACGAAAATAAAAAATCCTTATTCATGGTAATTTCCTCATCTTGTTATATGTATAAAGTATATAAAAATAAAAATTACAAAACAATTTCAGGCGGCCAAATGTCTACCCAAAAAAAGGTTATATTTTTTTGCTACAATAGTAAGTCTATCCGCCTGATTATCTACTCACAAAATTAATCTAAAATATCTAGCTTCGTTTGCCCCTCAATCATCTCCTTTGATGATTTTGGGGTAATGATGCCCCCAGATATAATAAGCTTAAAGGCATTTTCAACACTCATATCAAGTACTATTAAATCATCTTTAGATACCAGGATATAAAAGCCCGAGGTAGGGTTAGGGGTTGTCGGAATAAACACATTTATCATACTTTCATCGGTTTTATCTTGAACCTCTCCCTTGCTTTCTCCAGTAATAAAACCTATGACATATATGCCTCGCCTTGGATACTCAACCAGTGCTGCCTTTTTAAAAGAATCCTTATTTGAATAGAAAAGGGCCTCCAATAATTGTTTAACTCCAACATATATTATTCTCACTATAGGAATTCTTTCTACAATATTTTCCCAATAGCCGAATAATTTAGCACCTATGAAATTTTTGGTAATAAGGCCAACCAGAAGGATAATGGCTACCATCAATACTAAACCCAAACCAGGTATAGTTATATGAATGTATGTTTCGGGCAAATATTTAGCGGGGACAAATTTAAAAATTGCGTCCATCGCCTTTACGATAATCCACAGAATATATACAGTAACAAAAAGTGGAAGAATTACTAACAGCCCTGTAATAAAGTAGCCTTTTATGATCTTTTTTATTCTTTTCAATGTATCTTAATTATATAATTCAATAATGAACATGCTTGAGGTTATTAAACTCCATTCTCTAAACTAAATTCAGATTATTTGTACATTCTCGAAACATGTAAACGAAATTCTTCATAGCTTACCTTGGTCGACTTTTGGGATTGCAATACCCTTTATGGATAAAAGCGTCTTTTCAAGCACGAAGTTTTATTTAACGTAAAAAATGACCAATTTTTCTCGTAATCCCTTATGTAGTCACCTTCATTGAATCCTTGACATGCTAAGCCTTTGACTTAAGAGGTACATAGTATTTGGTTCCCCTCTCCATTTTAGATATTTCAGTTATAAGGTCATCAAGATCAGATGGGACATTAACAAAATCGATTTCCGAGGCATTGATAACTAAGAGGGGGGTATCATTATAATGGAAAAAAAATTCATTAAATGCCTGGTTTATTCTCTCCAGGTATTTTATATTGATTGTTTTTTCATAATCTCTTTTCCTTTTTTCTATTCTCTCCCTTAATACATCCGTCTTGGCCTGCAAAAATATAACAAGGTCAGGTTTTAAAGTCCTTGGTTTCAAAAGATTGAATAACTGTTCATAGAGGTGAAATTCTTTATCATCCAAATTATAGTCCGCAAAAATTCTATCCTTATCAAATAAAAAATCTGAGATTACAGGCCTCTTAAAAAGATTTACCTGATTTATCTCTTCTTGTTTTTGGAAACGTCTCAGCATAAAAAAAAGCTGGGTCTGAAAGGCAAATCTTTTTGGGTCCTTATAAAAATTACCAAGAAAGGGGTTCTCTTCAGTATCCTCTAAAATAGCCTCCCCATTGACCCTCTCTGCCAGCAATTGGCAAAGGCTGGTCTTCCCTACACCTAATGGTCCTTCTATAGCGATATAAATATTTTTCCGCACCGTATTAGATCCCCTTTAGAAAATAAAAGGCTACATAACATTGCCATTAGTGAGTGTCAAGGTTTTGCTCATTTACTATGAAAAAGTAGCCGTTGCCTAGTAAAAACATCTTAAAATAAGATTAATAATCCATAATATAATAATAGGAACAAATATCGCCAGAAAATAATTAATCTCTAAATAAATACACCCACTTTACATATTTTTTGTAATTATTTTTTTGCAAGAAGCATCTGTTATTATCTCTTTAAATCCTCCCCTTTTTCCGTATTCATAGGTAAGGCAAGGCTCAAAGAGACAAAATCATAAATACTCAGGTTCTCCGCCCTTTTCTTTGGATCAATGTTACATTCCTCCAATGCCCTTATAATTTTCTCCTTGGGCAAAAAAGCCGTAGTCTTTTCAAGTGAATTAAGGATAGTCTTTCTTCTAAAAAGAAACGCCGATTTTACAATTCTACGAAAAATAATGTCGTTTTTTGCCTGAAATTCATATGGTTTTTCAAAGTTTATCTTTAGCACCATAGAATCAACAGATGGCCTTGGATAAAAGGCATCTTTTTTAACCTTTACAACGGGAGATATCTCCGCATAATATTGACTAACAATGGTTAGGGCACTGCATTTTCTTTCCCCAGGTGATGCAATAAGCCTTAGCGCAAACTCGTGTTGAAACATTAATATCGCAGTCCTTATATAGTCTCTATAAAGTATAAGTCTTTCAATCAAAGGAGAAGAAATATTATATGGTATATTACCTATTATTAAGACCTTTTGTTTGAATTGATCGCTTATCTTTTTAAAATCTAGCTTCAAGGCATCTCCAGAGACAAGAGATATCTTTTGGCCTTCTTCAGTGCTCAATTTTTTCCTTAACAGCTTTATCAATAGTTGATCTTTTTCAATCGCTATTAAATGATGAACATGCTGTAAGAGAGGAATGGTGAGGGCGCCAGTGCCCGGACCTATTTCAACAACTATATCGTTAGTATCCAATTGGATTAGGGTGATAATTTTATCAATTATACCCCGGTCCTCTAAAAAGTATTGGCCAAAGCTTTTTTTTGGTCTTAAGCCGAATTTGGCTAAAGAATGCTTAGATCTTTCCATATCGTGAAAGTTTTTTTGACTTGCGCCAAGAGATGAATTGTTTAAAAAGATAAAAAAAGCTTACATATGAAGGTATAGCAAATATAATCCCCAGTATAATGCCTCCCAAAAGAAACGCTGCGATGACCAATGAACCACCATTCAAAATCGTAATTGCCGCGCTTACATATTCCCCACCATGTATAGCATCACTTATTCTCCCTATAATACCAAGCTTACGATCAAAACCTAAAATAAATGAACCTATTATGTAACAATACTTATAGATAGGGTATACAGTTACAGGATTAGATATCAAGGTTCCGGCTATGGCTGTAATCTTGCTTGCCTTAAAAAAAAAGGATAGCGCTAAAGCTACAATAATCTGAAATGGGATAATTGGCAGCATTCCAGCGAATATGCCAAATGTTGCTCCTAGTGCCAGTTCACGGGCACTACCCCTAAGCCTTATGAGCCTAAAATAATAATATTTTAAACGTCTCTTTATACCTGTTTTCCATGTATCCATACCGTTCAATGTATATACTCCGATAACTCGTTTATTATGTTTAAATGGTTTATTTGATGAAAAATAGAATTTGGGAGGCGGGGAAGGCAATTATTACATACAATACGAAAACAATAACTCAGCCTAGTTCGATTAATGCGCAGGGCTCTAGCGGGTTAATCAATTTATAAAAGGATTAAGGTAAGCATTATCAATTGCTATAAATCTTAGCAAAGCCTTCTGAGTAATTCACCCAGGATAAAGCAGCGTTTTTAACCGACATAACTCCTGCCGTACCATATCAAACCCTTGTGCAGTCTATTCAAGCTATATTTCAGCAATAAAAAACCTGCCACTAAATCCTAATCCGCAAACAAAGCGAATCACACGAACGGCTCATCTTTATATCTGATTTAAGGGAAATCTTGAACGTGCATCAAGAGTCAAATCATCTCTGTAACCTTTCATTAATCTATGATAACCAGCAACGGCAATCATGGCGCCATTATCTGTGCATAGCTCCGGCTGGGGAATATATAAATCAATATCCCTGCCGAAAATTTTCTCCTTTAGTCTATTACGCAAAAAATTGTTTCTAGCTACCCCACCTGCAAGCATAATTGTTTTTACGCCTACTTTGTCAGCAGCAGCAATTACTTTATCTATGAGTATATCGACAACGGCGGACTGAAATGATGCAGCTATATCATGTAAACTTACCTGATTGTCATGGTTATTACGCCATTTATTTATATAAATGGCAACAGCAGTTTTAAGGCCGCTAAAGCTAAAGTCAAGCGAGCCCTTGGAAAGATAAGACCTTGGAAAATCAATTGCATTAACCCTGCCATCACGTGCCATTTTCTCAATAATTCCACCGCCGGGATAGCCTAATCCCAAAAGTTTCGCTACCTTATCAAATGCCTCTCCTGCAGCATCATCAAGTGTCTGCCCCAAAACCGTATAATCTCCAAATCCCCTAACATGGTAAATGTTTGTATGACCCCCTGAGACAGTTAAAGCCACAAACGGAAACGAGGGTATCTTTGATTCCAGGAAAATAGAAAGAATATGGCCCTCTAAATGATTAACTCCAATGAGGGGAATACCCTTGGCATAACTAAATGCCTTTGCAAAATAAATTCCAATTAAAAGGGCTCCCACAAGGCCAGGGCCAACTGTAACTGCTATTGCATGAATATCTTCATTACGCAACGATGCCCTTTCTATGGATTCCCTGACAACCGGCACGATATTCCTGATATGTTCTCGGGAAGCAAGTTCTGGGACTACCCCTCCATAAGTACGATGAACAGTGGCCTGGGAACTGACAATATTGGATAACATCCTTTTACCATCTTCAACTATGGATGAACACGTATCATCGCATGAGGTGTCTATACCTAAGATAAACATATGATTATTCGCTCATTTCTGTCTTCAGCGAGATTCCCTTTTTTTTAGTTGATCTATTCTTTCCGCGATTTTTCTGAGGTGTTCGCCCATAAGGCCTGCACTCTGGTATCTTTTAGTAATATCCTTTTCCAGGGCCTTATCTAATATTTTTTCGATAATTGGTGGAATTTTTGGATTTATTTCTCTTACAGACGGGTGTTTCTCTTTTACAATCTCATACATAAGTGATGTTATATCGTCAGATAAAAACGGTTTTTGCCCAACGAGCATCTCAAAGAGGACAACACCTGCGGAAAAAATATCAGAACGTCCATCTATCCTCTTCCCGCTCACCTGCTCAGGTGACATATAAGATGGGGTACCCAGCACTATGCCGGTCTTTGTCCTCGTTGAGGTCATAATCCGTGCTATTCCAAAATCCATCACTTTCACAGTATTCGTATTTTTTAGCAGCATAATGTTTGCGGGCTTTATATCCCTGTGAATAATACCATTTCTGTGTGCATAATCCAAGGCATCGGCTACCTGGGATATAATATGCAGGGTATCTCTTATGGGCAGCAAATTTTCAACCTCAGTATATTTTACTAAATTTTCCCCATCGAGATATTCCATGGCTATGTATGCAAGCCCTTTTTCTTCTCCGGCATCCAACATAGATATAATGTTCGGGTGTTGCAATGCCCCTGCTGATTCAGCCTCTCTGAAAAAACGATCTTTAATATCGCCTATTTCCTTATCATTAAATTCGGATAGCTTTAATGTTTTTATGGCCACCGTAGCACCTGTTGCAGGATCTTCTCCCCTATAGACTACACCCATCGCGCCGCGACCTATTTCTCCAGAGATTTCATATTTACCAAGGGTTTTTTCAGCATTCATACGTACTAATGTTGCCTGGGTTTCATCAGGATGTAAATCCCTGTCTATGTAAACTGGTTTGCCATCAATGCCCTCAAGTTTAAAAATTCGTTCATTTAAATCCTTATAATCGCTGTCTCCAATCAAGTAATAGGCAGATAAGGCCTTCTCCGCCTGCTCTGTTTTTTCAAAATCCAGCCCAAGATCATATAAAAATTCCTTTACCCCTGGTTCAGTGACAGGGCATTGACGGATTTTCTCAAAGGCAAGATCAAATAAGCCCTGCTTATAAAATGACAAGGCAAGTTTTTTATTTCTTTCAACAAAATCGTCTGCTAATTTCTCTTTGGAGGATCCGCTAAATAAACCGCGTTTTAATGCTATGACAAAATAGCCTAATACAATAAGCAATATTTGGGGGGCAGTCTTGACGTAAACATTTGAGTTATAAAACAATATAACAGATACCACCCCGTAAGAGAGAAGTAGTATTACTATTGATAATGCCCCTGCCCACAGATTCATTCTTGGCAGGAAAAAGGAAAGATAGAGGCCAAAGAGAAGTATAAAAGCCAGCTCAATATACACTACCCATTGTGGCCTAATGAAGAATGATTCTCTAAGGATATTGGACACAGAATTAGCCATTATCTCCACGCCTGGTAAATTATTGGAGATTGGTGTAACAAACTGCTCCTCAATAGCAGCAAACTCAGGGCCTACAATTACTATCTTGTCTCTGAATAAGCTCGTCTGAAATTTTTTATAAAAAACATCCCTGAACGGCGTTGTATGAAATGATGCCCGTGGCCCTTTGCTCCACTTTATCATTGTTGACATATTTAAGTCCGCCGCTGGGATTCTGATGGCCTTTGTGGAATTTACATGCAAGCTAATACTCTCACCCGGGATAACCTTTATATTGTCATCGCTTAGGCCCTTAAACTCCTTAACAATGGCAAGGGAAAATGAAGGGACGGCAACTTTCTCTAAATATCCGATTATGTGAATCTGGTTTCTTATACAGCCATCACTATCTGGAAAAAAATTTTTATGGCCTATCCCAGCTACTGATTCGGCAAAAAGTGGAAAAAGTGGATCGATATTAGCAAGCCACATTATATCCTTATTTGGCCTCTTGCCCCACAGACCACTGTCAATCTTAAGCGAATATTTTTTTATATAATCCGGAATCTCTTTATCTTTTTTAGCACTTGCTGTATCAAAAGAAACGGGCAGAACTACATTACCAGCCTTTTTAAAGGCCTCTGCCAATTTTGTATCGTTATCCAAATTGGCCTCTGCCTTGTCTAATAAGTTATAAAAGGTTTCACCGGAACGCCCTTTGTTGCTCAAACCGAGATCTGTGTACATCTTTTTGAGTTCTTTAATAGTTGTTAATCCCGTGTTCGCCTCCGGCCCATTAAAATTCATATTCAAGGCAATCACCTTAGACCCTGCCATAACGAGGTTGTTTATCGCTTCGGCAATAATATTCCTTGGCCAGGGGCAGGGGCCTATTTCAGCTAAATCTTTATCATCTATAGCCACTATCTCAATATTAGGGTCTATGCGTTTCTGGGCAGTTAACTTAGAGCGTAAATCAAAGGTGTTCTTTTCCAATCCATTGATAAAATCGCCCCCGCCTTTAAAGGATATAATCAGGAACAGGACGGTAAGACACACACCGATTAAAAATTCTGTAAGACCCTTTTTTAACAACATTTTTTTAACTAATCTCCTATATTTCGATGAAAGATTTTAGCTGCGAAAAGCGTATCCTTCCAATACCCTTAATTTTCATTATCTCCTCCTTGCTCTTAAATGGGCCATGAAGCGATCTATAAGAAATAATTTTTTTAGCCATACGTGGGCCAATATAAGGAATAGCATCCAATTCCTTTACAGTGGAGGTGTTTATAGATATAGGAATTCGCAGAGTTATCTTATATTCTGGCTGCATGGGTTCATTTGATGCGAATATGCACCTGTTCTTGATACCTATTCTAAGGCTACTATTTCTTTTAATCTCTGGAAGATTATTATCCCATTTTAAACCCTTCAATTTTGCAGTTAATCCACCAGATTTATCTATAATGTGTCTTAGGGAAGGTTTTTTACTAAAGGCATAGGCGCCAGGGTTTATCACTTCTCCGTTTATTACAATAAAAAAATCATTTTCCACCTTTAACGTGCCAAGAACACCCTGCGAGGAATAGAAAAACCTTATAACATGGCCAAAAAGTAATGTTATTATAAGAACTGAAAGCCCTATTTGCCTATTGCTGCTAAAGCTTTTATTTTTCATTACCAAGACCAAAGGAATCATGAAGGGCTCTTATTGCAAGTTCAGTGTATTTCTCTTTTATAATACAGGAAATCTTTATCTCCGAGGTGCTTATCATGCTGATATTTATATTTTCCTTTGCAAGAGTCTGAAACATTTTATAGGCAATGCCGGCATGATTCCTCATGCCAAGTCCAATTATTGATACCTTTGCAATATCTTCATCACCAATAACATCCGAAGCGCCAATCTTTTTTGCAATTTCCTTGACCAGCCCCATGGTTTTTTGGAAATCTGGTTTAGGGACCGTAAAGGTTAAGTCTGTAATTCCATCGGCGCTCGTATTCTGGATAATCATGTCCACAACTATATTTGCCCTAAAAATAGGGTCAAAGATAGCAAACGCGATTCCAGGCTTATCTGGTATTTTTAGTATGGTAATCCTTGCCTCGTTTTTATCAGAAACGACACCTGAAACAAGTATCTTTTCCATCTCTTTGCTTTCTGCTACTACCATAGTCCCCCCATTTTCTGTAAAGGATGATCTTACGTGAATTGGTACATTAAATTTTTTTGCAAATTCAACTGATCTAACATCTAAGACCTTCGCGCCTAAGCTTGCGAATTCCAGCATCTCATCATAGGATATTTTATCAAGCTTCTTAGCGTTGGCGCACAGGTTTGGATCAGCAGAATAGACGCCTTCAACATCTGTATATATTTCACAAACATCCGCCTTCAATGCAGCCGCTAAGGCTACTGCGGTAGTGTCGGACCCCCCCCTGCCCAGGGTAGTGATATTTTTCCCTTCGTCAATGCCTTGAAACCCCGCAATAGTTAAAATACTATTTTTCTCCAATTCTTCCATTATGCGGTCCGTATAAATCTCTTTAATCCTTGCCTTTCCATACGTTTGATCAGTGTATATGGAGGCCTGGAATCCAAGGAGTGAACAACAGTTATAGCCTAAAGATTTAACTGCGATGGCAAAAAGAGATACGCTAACCTGCTCACCTGTGGACATTAAGACATCTAACTCCCTTGGGTCAGGGATGTCTGTTATCTGTCTGGAGAGATTGATTAGTGCATCTGTTTGGCCAGCCATGGCTGAAAGAACCACTAAAAGCCTATCCCCTTTTTTGCTTAGCTCGATTACCTTTTTAGCAACTGCCATTATCTTTTCTATGCTGCCAACAGAGGTACCGCCATATTTTTGTACTATTAATGCCATATCACCTTATCCTGAAATCTTATCGTTTAGCCGTATTATATGGTTAAAAAAACGCTATAAAACCCTTATAACTCTGTTCAGGCCTTCTTTTTACTTCCCAAGTCAACTACTATCGGCTAAAGCCGATAGCTTGAGGGTCAAAGGCACAGAGGCACAGAGGCACAGAGTTTTTGAGACGCATTATTTTTTCTTTGCCCCTTTGTGCCTTAACCAGTAAAAACTATTAAACTAAAGTCTTCGCTAGTCGAAGCGCAGCGAAGATCCCGCTTTGCGGGTCGAAGCTAAGCGAATTTGTCCGCCAATCTTTGTGGCGGAGATTCCGCCCTGCGGAAAAAAGGCGAGGGTTTTTCTCCCATTTCCCGAAGGAGACAATAATGAGCCTGATTTCCTCAATAGTTTAAAGTAGTACCTATCTTTTTATTTAAGGCATCTATTATTTCCCTGGATCTTTCATGAAGGCCATAAAATGTAAACTCTCTTACGCTCTCATCTATGATCTTAAATTCAATTTGTACTCTTTCATCAGGTAGCCTTCCCGGCCATCTATCGGCCCACTCAATAACTACTATACCCTGACCTAAGAAATACGTATCCAAGTCTAAAGATACAAAATCCTCTTTATTTTCTATTCTGTAAAGATCAATGTGAAAGAGGGGGTATGTACCATAATACTCATTGACGATAGTAAATGTTGGGCTGACTACATCGTTCGGTTCAATACCAAGTCCGGCTGCTATTCCTTTTGTAAACCATGTTTTACCACCCCCTAAATCTCCAATCAATGCTATAATATCACCTTCGACTAACTGCATTCCTAATTGCCTGCCTAACCAAAGGCTTTTTTTAACCGATTTAGTACGATATTTTATAAGGGTTTCTTTCAACCTTAAGGCCCTTTATCTCCCTTCGCTCTATCTAAAAATTCGTCTCGAGGACAACAACGGCTATGCAATAATCAGTCTCGTCTGAAAGTGTAACGTGTCGGCCACCTATGCCCCAAATATTGCAATACTCAAGGGATGTGCCGGTAATATTTAGCCCGGGCTTTCCATTTGAATTTTGAGTAATTTCTATGTCTCGCCACCTTATGCCTTTTCTCATTCCCAGGCCTATGGCCTTTGAGAATGCCTCTTTGGCAGCAAAACGCATGGCAAAGTGTGCAGTTGATCTTGACCTGCCAAAACAAAAATCAATTTCCCTAAGAGTAAAAACCTTATCTAAAAACCTGCGACCCCACTTATCAATTACCCTCTCAAACCTCTTTATGTCAACAAGATCTGATCCAATGCCATAGATCATAATAAATAGCCCTCGTGAGAATGGCGAACTTCTCCTCCCTGTAAGTCAATTTATATGCATCCACTTCCATGTTCATTTTAAAAAGCATGGCTGGACTTATGTGGAGCCCCACGGGCAAGCCCGTGGCACCACTTGGTTTCGCCGATTCGCTTCGCGAACGGCGGGGCTTAGTCGTTCGACATCCCGACTATAGGCACATTCATCCACGGCTAAAGCCTCGGCTTTCTGCGGTCGGGGTAAATAATTGCAGCTAAAATTCAACAGATTCCTGAAAAGGCATAAAATCAAACCTCAATGACGTAACGCAATAAAAAGCACTGTAAGCCTAGATAGTTAAAAAGGGGCCACAAGCTTTACCATCTCTCTGACAGCTTGATCTAGCCCGACTATGACTGCCCTGGCAATTATGCTATGTCCGATGCTATATCCCTCTATTACAGGAATAGAAGAAAATTTTTTGATATTGATATAGTTTAATCCATGGCCTGCATGAACCTTTAATTTTAACGTATTTGCGATATCAGCCGCCTCTTGAATTCTATCAAATTCCCTTACTATATCTGCATCGGCCTTAGCCTCGCTGTAATGGCCAGTATGTAGTTCAACTATGTCTGCCCCTGCCGCGGAAGCTCCCCTTATCTGGCCAGGATCCGGATCAATAAAAAAGCTTACAACAATTCCCCTATCCCTCAGCGTACTGGTAATCCTCTTATATCTCTCTATGTCATTTGCTACATCAAGGCCAATCTCCGTTGTCAGCTCTTTCCTCCTCTCTGGAACAAGCGTTGCAACATCAGGCTTAACCTTAAGCGCTATGTTAAGTAAAGATTCAGAAGGTGACATCTCCAGGTTTAATTTGGTCTTTACTGTTTGTTTAAGGATATCCAAATCCCTGTTTTTAATATGGCGCTCATCTTCCCTCAAATGGCATATTATTCCCTCAGCACCTGCTAATTCGGCAATGCCTGCTGCCAGCACGGGATCGGGTTCGTCAATGCCCCTCGCCTCCCGAATAGTTGCAATATGGTCTACATTTATAGATAAAACCGCCATGGCTTACTCCTTTTATATATTCAAGTTTAGTAGATATTTCCGTAACCGTTCACGGGTTCAGCGTTCTCCCCGCCACAAAAACGGCGGATAAAAGTTCAAAGGTTCAATAGCTCAAAACAGAATCCATAAGCCTGAATGTTAAACTGGGAACTGAGGATGCTTAATTCCGGGATGTTGCAGTTAACCCGGCCTTACCCGGAAATGTACTTCTTGCCTTCATATATCAATTGCTTAAAGGCCTGTCTGCGCCTGCCCGTGCGTGTCCGAACGCAGACAGGTGCATCGCACAGGCAGGCCTGTATGCAAATGCATAGGCGGGAAGGCAACCCTGAACCCCGCTTTCAGCGGGAAACCTTTTAACCTGTGAACGCTTACAATAGATTACTATACGGATAAAATAAGGCAATTGTATGTAAAAACCTTTGGAGGAGAAAGGCTCATATTTGGGTTGTAAGATAGTTTTACGGCTAATAACTGACTTCCCATGCTCCATTCAGTGGAAATAAGCCGTTATCTGCCTAACCATATGATCATCAATCACCATTCAGCTTTTCTATATATGGAACAGAGCAACAGGTTTTTTGAAAAAGCGGCTTTAACCCGAGATTTATGGCTGTCTCAACAGTTTTATCAGACCAGATTGCCATCCTTGTAGCGCCTGCGTAAATAGACATTTCTTCCATGATTTGACCATTATTGTTTCTTGGTCTTTCGCAGCCAAGTGATACAGGGACAAACGGCATTATTAATCGGGCAGTGGCAACTAACCGTGCGACCTCAATAGGGGAGGGCGGTAAGCTGTTTGACATTGGCGTACCCTTTAATGGTGTGAGAACAACAATAACAACTGCGGCGGGCTTGT
>CAYMVB010000008.1:0-2698 GCA_964393665.1 uncultured Desulfobacteraceae bacterium
GAAACGGAGGATAACATCAAATTACCAACTTCCTCCCAATCTCCGGATCGAATATGAAGCATGTATTCACCTAGTGGGTATGTATGCATAGATATCTCAGGATGCATGTGCTCCCCCATCCGGGCAGGGGCCTCAGCGCATATTGTTCTATAACAAAGGGCAGCACCTTCGGCACTGCAAGCAACTATTCCTATATGTTTTGTCATCCTCGTCCCTCTCTTTACTGCCCCATCAATCATGAAGGCCTTTAAATAAAAAATCCGTGTTAATCCGTGTTAATCCCTGTCCCAGTATATATATGATCTTTAGAAGTAATTAGTTTTAAGCGTTTTCTCTTTTTCAAATCTCTCAATAGCCAGTTGCAAAAGCCTATCAATAAGGTCTTCATATGAAATTCCAGATGCTTCCCAAAGCTTTGGATACATGCTGATTTTCGTAAAACCTGGCAGTGTATTGATTTCATTAATTATAATAGTTCCATTTTTCTTAAGGAATGAATCAACACGTCCAAGCCCTTCACATGAAAGGACTTTAAAGGCCTTTATTGATAAGTCCTGTATTCTTTTAGATGTTTTTTTAGACACCTTAGCTGGTATATCCAGTATTGCCCCTTTTTCATCCATATATTTTGCTTCATATGAATAAAAATCATGTGCTGATTTTACTTCTCCGGGTAAGGATGCAATAGGATCATTATTCCCCAGAACTGAACATTCTATTTCTCTTCCATCAATGTATTCTTCAATTAGTATTTTTAAGTCAAATGAAAATGCAAGCTGCATTGCTTCTTCATATTCTTCCTTTTTTTGGACCTTGCTAACTCCGACAGATGACCCCATATTTGCTGGTTTAATAAAAAATGGCAATTTAAATTGCTTCACAACATCAGAAAACTTTGGTCTCGTATCATCAGATTTAACTGCAATAAATTTAGGACTCGGAAGCTTAGCATCGCGCAAAAGTCTTTTCATTATGTCTTTGTCCATTCCGACAGCTGAACCTAAAACACTCGATCCGACAAAAGGTATATTTGCAAGTTTAAGTAAACCCTGCACCGTTCCATCTTCACCAAAAGGTCCATGTAAGATAGGAAATGCTACATCAATAGGAAATTCTAATTTTGCACTTCTTACGTTAGAAACAATAACGTTACTTTCCGGAGTGATCGTAATGGCATCATTTGACTGATTTAACTTGATCATTTTAGGATTATCATCATTAATGAGAAATTTTGATTGTTCGTTAAGTAACCACCTTCCAGATTTGTCTATTCCTATAAGGATCGGATTATACTTCTCTTTATTCAGGGCATCATATACGTTTTTAGCTGATTGCAAAGAAACCTCGTGCTCTGCTGATTTTCCCCCAAAGATTATTGCAACATTGATCTTTCTCATGCTATTGCCTTTTTTAGCGTAGCCTTTTCCTAAACTCTTGCACCATTTAAGGAAGGAAAGATTTCTACCTACCTGATAAAACAACCAAAAGTTTGATGAAAGGCTATTTTTTCAAGAATGTTGTTTTATGCTCTCCCTTAACTTTGCCAAATTTTCTGCCACAGACCCCTTGCTATTATATATGCTTGATCCTGCTACAAGAACAGTGGCACCCGCATTTACAGCGAGTGGAGCTGTTTTCGTATCTATACCCCCATCAACGGCAATGGGTATCTTATAACCTCCCTTTTCAAGCATCTCCCGCAGCCTGCTGATCTTGTTTAGTTGTCCATAGATAAATTCTTGTCCCCCAAAGCCCGGATTCACGGTCATTATCTGAATTATATCCGTATGATCCAAGACTTCCTCTAAGGCTGACAAGGGTGTGCCAGGATTTATCGTCACGCCTGCCTCTATTTTTCTACTTTGGATATCCTGCAATGTCCTGTGAAGATGGATACAAGACTCCTGATGCACAAATATCCGATCTGCCCCCGCATCAATAAAATCATGGATAAACCGCTCAGGGCCAACAATCATCAAATGTATATCCAGTGTGACCTTTACTACCTTACGAAGGGCATTCACAATACCCGGGCCAAATGTTATGTTTGGCACAAATTGGCCGTCCATGATATCAATTTGTAGCCCATCAATACCTGCCTTTTCAGCCTCAATAGCCTGCTCACCTAACCGCACAAAGTCCGCTGATAAAACCGATGCCTCTATATCTATCATTTTTCTTTTACCCTTCCTGATCCAATCTCCATTTTCCCCTAAAAACAATCACTACCATGAAGAAATACAGTTTTTAAATTTTTAACAAAAAAGGATTTTTTTATTATCCAAAAAGTAAACTACTATCGGCTTAAGCCGATAGCTTGAGGGTCAAAGGCACAGAGGCACAGAGGCACAGAGTTTTTGGGACGCATTATTTCTTCTTTGTGCCTGCCTGTCGGCAGACAGGCCTTTGCCACTTTGCCCCTTTGTGCCTTAACCAGTAAAAATTATTAAACTAAAGTCTTTGCTAGTCGAAGCGCAGCGAAGATCCCGCTTTGCGGGTCGAAGCCAAGCGAAGATCCCGTTCTGCGGGGAAAAAGCGAGGGTTTTTCTCCCATTCCCCGAAGGAGACAATAATAAACATCTACCAACCGAGGAGATAGTATGATCAAGGTAAGAGATATTATGACGACTAACCCTATCACCGTTGCCCCTGAAACGGAAATTCTTCAGGCAACAAAAATCATTCTTGAAAAAGATAT
>CAYMVB010000009.1:0-2374 GCA_964393665.1 uncultured Desulfobacteraceae bacterium
GAATAAAATGTTCAAAGGCTCTTCCATATTCATGGGTTCCAGGTGTAATGGTTTTATAACCAAGTAAAGAGGAGACAATCCCAACATCAAAGAAAAAAATTTCGCAGTCTCAATCATCCTTCTTTTTTTATGAGAAAAAGCAGTGTCTCCTTAATATGTAATGGTAGATGATAAATAAATATTGACAAGAATACGGCATTGCCGTATAATAGCTTTATGATATTCATTGAAACAACTACATTTACAAAATTGTTGCCGAAATATTTGACTGATGATGAATATCGGGTATTTCAATGGTATCTGCTTCTTAATTCTGAAGCTGGGGACCTCGTTCGTGGGAGCGGTGGCATCAGGAAGGTCAGATGGTCATCAGCAGGAAAAGGGAAAAAGGGCGGAATAAGGATTATGTATTACTGGATGAAATCAAACAATGAAATATGGTTGCTCACTCTCTATTCTAAGAGTGAAAGAATAACAATTCCTGGCCATATTCTTAAAAAAATTGCGGAGGAAATTGAAAATGAATGATCGCAATATCGGTCAAGAAATATTAGAAGGAATAAAGGAGATAAAACACTTTAAAAAAGGTGAAATTGACTTAACCGTGCGTACCTTGAATGAACCATCACCTACAAAGACTATTAGAAAAAGGCTACAATTATCACAATCAGCTTTTGCCAGCTTAATGGGTGTTAGCCTGCGTACTATTCAAGATTGGGAGCAAGGAAGAAGAAAACCTCAAGGTCCAGCAAAATCTCTTCTACGCATTGCTGAACAGCATCCTGAAATATTTATTGAAATTCGATAAATCTCGTCAAATCTTCACCTGGACATAGATAGGCTAAAGACCGCACCTGCTAGTCAGGTGAATCGTTCAATCGCTGTTACCCCACCTGGAGGGGATCTTTTATCCTGCTTTTTTCCTTCGACTAAAGTTGTTGAGTTCCAGGTTGGAATACATACTATTTCTCCATTTTTTACTGTCCCCTATTTGTATTGCAATTAATTAAAGCAGATCGTGTCCTTAACAAAGTGGGGAACTTATCCGCGCTTCATAGGTTTTGATCGCTGGCGGGATATGCGCATGTCCTGCGCCTTAATCCCTGATCCATTTTTCTTATCAAAGGTTTTTGTTTTCTTGGGATAGGGTTCTCATATTGCAGGGTTGGGGAATTCCTTTTCAGCGCTGGATATTCAGGGTCTTTGGCTTACCGTTTATGTAGTTTCTGAATGAAGGGTTTCATCAGAAAACCTGGACTCAGATCAGATTCACCCATTTTTGTTTAAGGGTAATGTGGGTAACAAGAGCGGCTAAGCTTACTGATATAAAAAGAGACAAATTAGACATAATCGGGTAGGAATACATAGGTAATTATGCCCCGTCATTCCTCTGTCTCATGGGGTAACTCTTTTTTTGGTGTGTGGTTTTTTCTTATAGGTGGTACCCCCTTTTTCTCTGAAGGCATAAACTATGATACGCTAACTCTATTTTCCCGCTCTATTTTCCCGCTCTATTTTCCCAATATTGACAATTGTCTCAAATGGGTATATGATAGTTTTTGTTCTATGAATGACTGCACAAGGGGACAGAAAATGGCTGAAGTTAAAATCTTAAAAACTGATTCCCGAGGAAGGATTACCCTCCCTCCCCCTTTCCGTAACGAACCGCTTTTCGAATACATGGTTGAAGGGGACCAGATTACCCTTTTCCCGGTGCAAACAGTTCGGAAATATCCCGATATGTCCGATTTGCCGGCAGAGAAGCTTTCCCCCCAATGGGTTGAAGCCGAGGAGAACGTGAACAAGGACACCCGTGATGGTATATCTGCCTCTACGCCTGCCCAGGCCATGAAGCGGATCAAAAAATAACGCATTATGCCAGTGAAAGCTCCTCCATTCAAACTCTTCTTTGAGATCATCTTTTTGGAAAACTATACTAAGCTTGGTAGAAATGAAAGAAAATCCATTGATAAGGCGATCAAAGGCTTGGCTAATAACCCCAGAAATCCCTCGCTCAATACTCACAAGGCAAAAAATGTCAAAGGGAAATACTTCAGAGGAGGAGGGGGAGGTCTTCATCGCCTACGCATCGAAAAAACTGAGATTCACCTTTGAATACGACCCTAAGGTCGGGATGATTGCTCTCAGAAATTGTGGGTATCACGACAACAGCGAGAGAAAAATATAACTTAGGTTTATGCAAAACCTTGATCTGTTATTTATTCTGATGCCGTATCGCCCATTGGGGAGTAAAAATCTTTCTCATCAATCCCTGCCTCCTGGGAGAGAAATGCAAACCAATCATTATCCTTGATGCCCATGGAGTTATACAGGTTTGCCAGTGGCACAACACCCGAGCGTATTCCAGTTAACA
>CAYMVB010000010.1:0-2690 GCA_964393665.1 uncultured Desulfobacteraceae bacterium
TAATCAGCTGCGTTTAATGCGGCGTTTATGCCGGCGATGCCGCCACCAATAATCAAAATTGCATCAGACATGGATTACCTATATCTCAAGTTGCTTGAATTATAAAAATTGTTAACTTACCGCAAAGGTTCAATATCATAACTGAAAGGTCATATTTCAGTTATTAAAATTGCATTTGTTTCGCATACTGCCAGGCATGTGCCGCACCCCAGGCAATTTTCCGGGTGCAAGGGCGAAGATTTTTTGTTAATAAGCTTAAAGACGTTTACCGGGCAGTAGTCGAAACATTTGCCGCAGCCGTTGCATTTTTTTTTGTCAACCTTTATAAGGTAGACAGAGTATTCTTTTTTGAGCCTTGCCATTGGGGTTCCATTTTACTCTTGACAAAACTTTTGTATACAGTATACAAAATAGAGTCAAGAAAATATTTTAAAATATTTTTATTCAGCTATTTGATTCAGGAGAGAAATTATGGAGCAGAAAAACGATTTGTATTCTTCAAGCATTAATCCTCTTATTTTCACACCAAGTCGACCACTTCCTAAGGAAGCAGCTATTATAGGGGCAGGAACCATCGGCCCTGACATTGGATATTACCTTAAGGCCGCCTTGCCGGACAGTAAACTATTTATTGTCGATGTGGTAGAGGAGCCATTAAAAAAGGCGGAAAAGAGGTTATCGGGCTATGTTGAAAAGGCTACGGAAAAAAGAAAAATGAAGGAGGAACAAGGAAGGGCAATTCTTGATAATATCGTCTATACCATGGATTATAATGAGATAAGGGATTGCGATCTTGTCATAGAGGCGGCAACTGAAAATCTACCCCTCAAACAAAAAATATTTAGCAGTATAGAAGGGATAGTGGGAGCCGATACGATCTTGACCTCAAATACAAGTTCGATCCCGGCAGACAGGATATTTGCTCATTTAAAACACCAGGAAAGGGCTACTATCACGCACTTTTTCGCCCCAGCCTGGAGAAGCCTTCCAGTAGAAATTATTAATTGGGCGGGGGTTGACAGGGAAGTTCTGGATTACCTCTTCTGGTTTTTTGCTCGAACGGGGAAGGCGCCTATTATAACAGGCAATGCAATATGCTTTATGCTGGACAGGGTGTTTGATAACTGGTGCAATGAGGCGGCATATTTGCTGGATAAATTTCCTGCAAGCTGGATTGACGCTGTTGCAGAGGAATTTGTTTTTGCGGGGCCTTTCTTCGTGCTGAACATGGCCCATGGCAATCCTATTATTATTGAGACCAATACGTTGCAGATGGAGGAAGGCGATCATTACCGTCCGGCAGTCATCTTAGGGTCCGTGGAATCCTGGCTCACAAAACGTCCGGGCAAAAACCTAGAAATTGCCAAAGACGATATGAACACGATAAGAGACCGTTTGCTTGGAATCCTTTTTTCTCAATCCTTTGACATAATTGACAGGGGGATAGGTACAAAGGAAGATCTAAATTTTGGATGCCAGGTTGCCCTTGGATTTAAAAAGGGGCCATTTGATATTATGGCTAGCATTGGAGAGGCTGAGGTGGAAAGGATAATGAAGAAATTCGGCCAGGACAGGCCCGGGTTTCCCCAGGCAAGGCATAGTTTTTCTGAATACCAGGATTTCAATCGTTTTCTTCTTGTAGATGAGGTGGGTGGGGTAAAAATTATCACCATAAGAAGACCGCAGGCGATGAATGCAATTAGTGATGAGATAGATAACGAGATTCTGAAGGTTTTAAAGGAGAACATAGACCAACCTTCTGTTAAGGGCTTCGTCATCACTGGATACGGCAACACTGCCTTTTCGGCGGGTGCTGATATAGGGAAATTTCCGGCTACCCTTGGAGACAAGGAGGCAGCGGCTCAATATGCGCGGGACTGTGCCGATGTGCAGTTGTTTATGGATAAGATGGAGAAACCTGTTGTGGCGGCTATTAACGGTATGGCCCTCGGAGGGGGCTTGGAAATTGCTATCAGATGCCACAGCATGGTAGCAATGGAGCATGCCTTTTTCCAGTTTCCGGAGATAACCCTTGGGATATTGCCAGGTATTGGCGGATGCATTGTTCCTTACAGGAAATGGCCTGAGGGCAGCCGGATTTTTAATGAAATGCTCTGTCTTGCCAGAAGGATGAGTGTTAAAGAGGCATATGATATCGGGATGGTTAAGTCAATATCTAAAGATTACTCCGAGATGATAAAGGAGGCAGTTAAAGAGGTTGATCGGATATCAGGGAAGATCGAGAGAATACCTGAAGGCAAGGTAGATATCCCTGAGATCGATGTTCCCGAGAGCCCTATGGCAGGTAAATTAAAGCTAAGCAAAGAGGGTATTTCGATAATAGTAAAGACGGTAAAGGCTGGGGCCACGGCTAATTCTCTACGTGAGGCCCTGGAAATAGGCTATCAGGGTTCTGCTGAGATTGCATGCACTGATGACGCGAAGGAGGGAATTTCCGCCTTCCTGGAAAAGAGAAAACCGGAATTCACAAAATAATGATTTTTTTTAATAATGTAATTGCTTGAGAGGCCAGGCAATACAACCCGATGTGAAGATAATAAACGTAGCGTTTCTAGGGATTTTGCAATGAACATAATAACACTTATAAAGCAGGTGCCGGACACAACGGACATAAAGACTGATCCTAAAACCGGCAACCTTATAAGAGAGGGCGTAGAAAGCATTATAAA
>CAYMVB010000011.1:0-6713 GCA_964393665.1 uncultured Desulfobacteraceae bacterium
ATGCCATTCAATTGCCTGAAACCCCAAATAATTTTAGGCGTTCTATGAAGGCACCTGAAGAAATGAGTTTTTGGGAGTTACGAAAATATATAAAAAAAATAAGGGAAGAGGGATATGATGCGACGCAATTACTGGTTGATCTAAATATCAAGATAGCCTTTCCCTTTATATGCCCAGTACTTGCTTTGGTAGGTATACCTCTTGCATTAAGCAGGAGAAAAGGAGGCATTCCATTTAGTATTACTATTGGTATAGGCGTTAGCTTTTTTTATCTGCTAACATTTGGTCTATCTCGCTCATTTGCTATATCAGGATTGCTCCCTCCAATATTGGGTGCCTGGATGGCCAACTTACTCTTCTCACTTTTTGGCATATACCTGATACTCGCAGCAGAAAGCCGGTAAGACATTTTAGGATGAAGGCACTCTTGCATCTAAGGCCATTGATATTTTATTTTTGAGCTCGGTTAAATCAAAAGATTTTATTACATAGTAATCTGCGGCTATAGATTTGATATCCTCCTTAAATGTATCATAGGCAGTGCAAAGTATTACAGGTAGGTTATAAAATTTGTTTCTTATTTTTTGCAATAAGTCCAATCCGTTATAATCAATCATTTTTATATCAAGTATAACAACATCGGGCTTTTGCTCTTCTATTTTTTCAATCAATTTATATCCGTCTGCCGCAGTGATGACCTCATAGCCGGCCTCGCTCAATTCCTCTGAGTAAAGAAGCCTGATATGCTCTTCATCGTCAACTACTAATATCTTGGCCATAAGTAATCTCCATAAAGTAAAAAATTGACCCAATAATTAAGCGGCCTTTTTGTCATTCCAGCGTTGTACAAAAAGATTTTTAGCCGCCTCAAATTGTGTACATTCTTCTTCTATAAATGTCTCTGATTCCCTTATAGACATCCTCGCTGTTTTTTTTACAAACGAGAGTGTTTTTCCCATATAAATTGGGATAAGGGAATCTAATAGTTCTTCCCTGTTACATATTTTGTCTCTATAAGCAACGGCAAAGTCAATTAAAATATTAACCCATAAGTTTGTGGGGAAATCAAATTGATCTTCATCCATTTTTCCAATTTCTTGTAATTTGGTTTTTGCAGCCTTTAAAAGCACCTTTTCCCATATCTGGTTATAAAGGGTAAAACCTTCTTGAAATCTTTTTAATAAGACATCTTTATTTACACTGACCGGAGGAGGCGTTTCTGTTTCTCCAAGGCCAAAACCAAAAATTGAAGTCGGTTTACTCCATTTGACATTTGACCAAAAGGGATAAAATTTTATCATCAAATCAAAGATAGTCCCTAATACCTGCCTGAACATAGGGCCAAGGTCTGAGCCGGGATCCTTTGCGCGGTGAATTTTAGGCCTGCCCATAAAGGCCTGGCATATTGGGCTGTTTTCATTTATGGCTATCGTAGTCATCCATATATCAATGCCGAAATTACTAACTGCATCGGTCCATGTATTATTTTGCAGGTATGTTTGTGCCAGTTGTCCGGAAAAACCAAAATCTCCTCCTATAGGCTGCCTAACTCTTCTCCCATAAAGGGATCTGGTCAGCGGGTAAGCTATAGAGTTGGTGATGGTACCGTCATATTTGTGCCTTATGTATATAGGGGCTACATAGCTAAAATCCTGGAAGAGGGGATCGCCTAAATTCTTAATCCATAGGGGCGTTATGCTTTGTAAATCAGCATCAACTACCACTACCCCTGTAGCTTTAAGGTCAACTACCTTTTGAAACAGATTCCTGAAATTATTCCCTTTTCCCGTTATTCCTGGCTCGGTGGAAATGTATATTTTCGGCGTATCTGTCTTTATGCCAAGAAAGATTTCCTTGGTCCCATCCTGAGAGTTATTATCACAATTGATTATAACTGACTTCATATTGCCAAAAAATGATGATATGCCTTTATCTGCCTGCTGTACCGGATACGCGATTGAATCAGCTTCATTGTAAGATGGTATTGCTACAATGAATTCTGCTTCTTTAACATTGTCGGGGTTCACTTCCTTTTCAAACATATCACATCCAGTGCTTTCAAAAAAAATTAATCTCAGTTAATAAGAATCGACTTTTTTTCTGCGGTATAATGTAGTTTATGGTTTCACAAAAGATCTTTGTAGCTCGAGACATTGGCCATTGTTTTGAAATGGCCAATGTCGGTCAGAAAAGATTGTTCGAGAATTTTTTATTTGTTATAATCATAAAAACCTTTCCCACTTTTCCTTCCCAGCCAGCCCGCATCTACATATTTCTTAAGCAGGGGGCATGGCCTATACTTTGGATCGCCAAGGCCCTTGAACAGAACATCCAGTATAGCAAGGCAGGTATCTAAGCCTATCAGGTCAGCAAGGGCTAAAGGCCCCATAGGGTGATTCATACCCAATGTCATTACATCGTCAATGCCCCTTACCGTACCTACTCCCTCAAATAGGGCATAAATAGCCTCGTTGATCATGGGTAAGAGCACCCTGTTGCTTATAAAACCAGGAAAATCATTAGCCTCAACCGGTATTTTTTTGAGTTTTAAAGCCAGGTCATTTGTTATCTTGTTGGTCTCATCAGATGTCGCGAGACCCCTTATAATCTCAACAAGCTTCATCACCGGAACAGGATTCATAAAATGCATGCCTATTACTTTTTGAGGCCTTTTTGTTGCTCCGGCTATTTTTGTAATAGAGATTGAGGATGTGTTGGACGAAAGAATTGTATCGTTTTTGCATATATCGTCAAGTTCAGAGAAAATTCTTAGCTTCAGTTGTTCATTTTCTGTGGCAGCCTCGACTAAAAAGTCTACCTGCTTCATATCTGAGATATCTGTAGATCCTTTTATCCTTGAAATGATGTCATTCTTTTCTTGAGATGATATCTTATCTTTATTTACCATTCTTGATAAGCTATTGTCAATTGTTGCAAAACCTTTATCTACAAATTCAGTGCTGATATCATTCATGACTACCTTCAAGCCGTTAGACGCTGCTACTTGCACTATTCCTGAGCCCATTTGCCCAGCCCCTATTACACCAATTGTTTCAACACCCATAAAAAATTCCTCCTTTATAAAAGGTCAGATTATATATAACGTTTAAATAGTAATATAAGTTGCTCCATGATTTTAATATTAGCACAATAAACCTCATCCGCACAGTAGGGACTTTGTTTTTTGTTAAACGGTATTTGATATAACTTAAATGAATTTTAAAGTCAAGATCGGTGAATCTCAAGCTTCCTTTTCAAAGATATAAAACGATAAGTAGCTAAGCCGGGTTTTTATAGTAATAATTTATGCAGTCAGATTGTGAAAGCTGCTAAAGTAAATTCCATTCAAAGAGAAATATTATATAAAAAAATGCTGGTAGAAGGATGTATTAAATGAGGTCTTGGGTTTTCCTCATTAGATAGCTTGTTTCATTGCCTTGATAACTACAAAGGAACCTTTGCCATAGCCCTGGTTTACCGGCTCAACTTCTTTTATATCATGTAAACGGTGAAAAATTGTTTGAACAAAAGAAAAATCGCAGAAGCCGGCCTTTTTCATATTTGATACAACATCATCAGTGGAATAAAAGGTGGCTATTTTATAAAAAAGGCTTTCGTTTCTATGCTTAAGATATGATTTTCCAAGGGGACTATTGCGATCAACAAGGCCAACGATTAAGGAACCATTTGGTTTGATTATCCTGTAGGTTTCCTTTAATGCTACCTCCAAAGAATCCAAAAAGCATATCGTTGTAACCATGAGGGCGAAGTCAAAATGAGAATCAGCAAATGGGATGGCCTCTGCTACTGCACCAACGACTGTTATACCTCTTCCTTGCGCTATTTTTCTCATATTGGCCGCTGGTTCTATGCCTTTTTTAATGCCTAAAGGAGCAGAAAAAATGCCACTGCCGACACCAATTTCTAAGCCCTGTCCATCGGGTAATAAAGTTTTTATAGCTTTAAGCTCTGACTCGAATGTGAGTTTGTTTCTTATAAACCAGTCTTCATATTTGTCTGGATGATCTTCAAACGGTTCTGTTTTAGCCATGCAACATTCCCATGTAATAATGTATGTATTCACTCACCTATATTTATAATCAGAAAGCCTTCCATGCTGTATGTCTACATAACACTACATAATAGCATATACATAGCTTTATATAAAAGAGCAAACGTTTCAGCTTCAATAAAAAATTACTCAGTATAATATCCAGATCAAAGATAATTCGAGATATTTTTTACTATACTTTTATATAGGTATGATGAATCTAAGCTTGTAGGGAATATGTATTATTGAAATATTTTTGAGCTGGTGAAATGGATTTCAAGGCAGAAAAATTATAGAGTTATAAATTGTACTTGCAGATAATTACAAAAAATGACAACATAGTTTTTTTATTTTTCATACGTGGAGAAAGGCAGTTTTACATTGAACAATAGAAGCTTTACTGGCCACAGCAAGGGTAATCCATACGAAGATCTATACATTTATTACCTTGAAAATATACCAGAGGGTGAGGAGGAAGCCCTTTTAGGCCCTCATTTCTTAGGAAATTGGGTTGAAGATGGAAGTTCTTTTCTATTTTTTTCAAGGCCATCGAGAGACTATATACAAAGACTCATAGATAAAAATAAAAAACTAAAATTTTATGACGAATTTTACTTTACCTATGAGCAATGGCAGGGAGGAGAAATTGAGCCAATAAGGATTTGCGATTTTTATATCATCCCGCCATGGTTGGAAGCTCCAGAGATAAAGGGAAAAATTAAGATGATATTAGATCCAGGGGTGGTTTTTGGGAATGCGTTACATCCAACCACCAGGGATTCCCTTATAGCCTTGTGTGAAATTTTTAAAAAAAGGTCTTTTTCTAGTGTCATTGATATTGGTACCGGAACGGGGGTCCTTGCTATAGGTGCAGGACTATTAGGGGCCGGGAAGGTATTGGCTATTGATATTAATTTACTTGCAGTGAATACTGCGTTGAAAAATGTAAGATTAAATGCGCTTGAGGGGATTGTTGAGGTGAGAGAGGACAGGGCTGAAAGTTTTGTTGGATACCAAAACGAATTACTGATAGCTAATATTCATTATGACATAATTTTAGAACTAGTTAAGATCGGTGTATTTAAAACGAAGAAACTTTTTATTCTGTCGGGGCTTATGCGAAGTCAGGCTATGGATATAAAATCGGAACTTTCCAAGTATCCAACTGAGATAATACGTGAATGGGATAATGATGGCATTTGGCATACTATTTTAGGAAGGGTGAGAGAGAAATGAAGGCTGGCGCAGCCAATATTCCAAAGCTCGTAGGTTATAATTGCTTTGCCTGTGGAACTGAAAATCCCATAGGCTTAAATTTACATTTTAGAAAAGACCGGGAGTATGTTTGCGCAGATATAACTCTTGGGAAGAACTATGAAGGTTGGGAGAATATGGCGCATGGAGGTATAGTTTCAACCCTGCTAGATGAGATAATGTCCTGGACCGTTATTTATTTCAAAAAAGTTTTTTTTGTAACAAGGAATATGGAGGTGAAGTTTAGAAGACCTGTACCTGTAAATCAAGTAATAACGGTTAAGGGTAAGATAACAAAGTGTGACAACAACAGGATGATTTCTGCTGAATCCATGATCCAAGATAAAGATGAAAATATTTTGGCCAGAGGGAGGGCTACATTTGCTATATTGCATGATAAGGATCTCCACCTTGTGTCAAATAAATTAAAACAGGACATGAAGATGCTTTTTGATAGCTTTTGATATTGTGCATTGAAACTATTTAGCTATAAGCAAATCCAGGTATAATTATTTGCAGAAAAAAATGATAACATAAAATCCCCACAAACTCTGAATTAGACAGATAAACGTAATCAATTAAGATAATTCTATGCTAAGATTACCGTTCTCTTTGGGCATGATTGAAAGATGCAAAATACAACGGAGAAATTGATACATTTCTACTCAGAAGGTTTTTGTATTGAGGGCCTATTCTGCAGAAATGATGGCGAAAATGGGGTTGTCATAACACATCCCCACCCATTGTATGGTGGCGATATGCACAACCAGGTAGTGCAGACCGTGGCAATGGTGTATCAGGAGAAAGGTTTTTCAAGCCTTAGGTTTAATTTTAGAGGAGTGGGCAATAGTAAAGGACGTTATGACGAAGGTAGGGGTGAGGCAGTTGATGCTGAATCTGCATTGAACTATATGTATGAGGAAGGAAAAAGGAACATTGATCTTGCAGGTTATTCATTTGGTTCTTGGGTTAACTTACGTGCAAGTAATGCCAGCAGAATTATAAAAAGGATGATTATGATTTCTCCCCCCTTGGCGTTTTTTGATTTTTCATCTCTACGTCAGGACCTAAAGATTAGCGCAATCATAACTGGCGAGAAGGATGAAATAGCACCAGCTGAAATGATACGGAAGGCTATCGGTATTTGGAACCCTAATACAATCTTTAAAGTTATTGAGGGCGCAGATCATTTCTATACGGGGAGGATGGATACAGTAAAAGATATTTTGTGCAACATAGTATCTTGAGGTTTACATTCTGCTGCCTGGATTTTACCTCTTTTTTGAATAAACGATATAGGTTTTACGGTACTTGTTGCCACAAAGCTATGAAATGATCAAAGATAAAGAAAATATCGCTGTCATTAAGGCAGGGTCAAATTCGATCAGGATGCTGATCGCTGAAAAAT
>CAYMVB010000012.1:0-11501 GCA_964393665.1 uncultured Desulfobacteraceae bacterium
GCAGAATGATGAACGAACAAGTCATTACCATCTTCCTGCTGGATAAAACCATATCCCTTTTTGTTGCTAAACCACTTTACTGTTCCTTCTGCCATAGTATCGACCTCCTTTCACAAATTTTCCATAATGATACCAAGCCTAAGGTCGCTACTCTGGCAAAGGAAGCGATCCTACACAGCATAGCAGACCCATATATATAGCCCAGGCCATTACCGTGATAGAACATAGTGCATATTCTGATAAAATGTCAAGAAAAAATCTACGTTAAAACGAACAAAATATACACTTATTCATACTTTCCCACTGTCTCCCCGTTTTTTTAAAAGGAAATAATTCCAAGGGCCTTTCTTAATATAACTAAGGCGTCTCCTGAATTAATAATCCCATCAGGGTCAGGCCGGCCGGTGGAATCAAGAGGGGCAACATCACCATAGTGCATATCCTCCTGTGTCGGTGTCTCAAGCCCTACGGCGAAGCGTAGAGCTACCAAGGCATCTCCTACATTTACCTGCCCATCCCTGTTTCCACGTGGTGCTAAATCACCGCTTGGATAAAGGTCTGCACCGTATATTTTAAGTCCCCATGACTGTAAGGTGCCTGAATAAAACTCACCGCCTACATCTTTTACATTGATCGTCCAATCACCTCTCGAGTATTCGCCATAATGGCGAACACTACCAAATCTCCAGTTTTCATATCTATCCGAATGATTAGATTTATGTGTTTCTGCAAGTATACTTTTAGTGCCAGCAGGTGATATAAGGCTAATTTCTAAATCTCCCCAGGAGTTATGATCCGGTGCTGAAAAATAGATATCTACAAACTCCACTTTCAAATCATCCTCGATAAAGATAGTGGACGATACACCTGTTGCATCACTATCAGGTATCTCTATGTTGGGGCTGCAGCTGCTTTCAACTGTTTTCTCAGGAGGTGCGGAATTCCAAAAAACAGCAGCCTCTATCGCCGCTTTTGCATCAATACGGCCAAAGCCATATTTGTGGTTAATATGATGGCCTGCGCCGTTCATAATCCAATCATCATCATAGGGATCATTTTTCTCTGCAGTCTCAGTAATAATATGCTGTATATCTCTCCACCTCAATTCAGGGTTCGCCTGTAGCATAAGCGCAATGACCCCTGCCAGCAACGGAGCGGATGCCGAAGTTCCACCAAACGCAGATGTATAATTTCCATAATCATCCCCTCGAAATCCTGTAAGATCAGTTGTTGTCAAACCAAAAGTAAGCGTACCTGCAGGTGCATTTACCATGATATTAGCACCTTCCTCAGAATATATAGCCTTGTTTCCATTTTCAGTTGATGCTGCCACGGCAATACTATACCTACTGTTTGCATAACCATCATAATTTGAATTGTCACCAAATTGACCACCGTTTCCTCCAGCCCATATATAAATATTGCCAAGTCCCTGACGTCCATTTTTCACACAATTTTCAATTGCATCTCCCAATAACTCCCCTGGTCCGTCAAGTACAGGAGACTCAAATATGTAAGAAGGGTCTAAAGGACCCCAACTATTGCAATATATATCGACTAGCTGTGAATTCCTTGAAAGTGATAAAGATTCATAGACATCTGACAGTCCATCTGGAATCCGGTAACCAACTAAACCTGCATACGGAGCTGCCCCGCATATACCTAAGTCATTGAATCCTCTGCCTGCAGCAAGACCTGCACAGGAAGTTCCATGATAATCACTGCTCGACACTGGTGTTGGGTCAGCATCTTCCTCGACATAATCCCAGCATGTATCAGCCAAAACATTCACATGCAGGTCCTCATGATCTATTTCCATGCCATCATAATCTACAATAGCAATAACCTCATTTTGAGACCCTCTGTAGTTGTCCCACACAGATACAATATGTATATCTTCTCCATATGTCCCGTTACCCTGTCCAGTATTTTTTAAATGCCATTGATCCGGAAAAAGCGGGTCATTAGGTATTGCCCGTTTTCTAGCCTCTCGTATCCAGTGGGGGTATGCATAATTGACAAGACCAGATTCAACCAAAATTGAGGCAGTCTCCAGGGAGTTTAATGGACTATCTGTTTTATATAAAAATGTGTTTATGGCAAAACCAAACTCTTGTAACCTCTCTAATCCATATTCTTTCTCTATCTCTTCGATCTTTCCTCTAATAAAGAATTGAGGGTACTGTAATATGATCTCATTCATCAGTGCCATTTTTCCACCCACCCATTTCTCCTTTCCCTTGTAAAAGACGGGATGCAGTAAACCTTGAGGGGAAAGAGCACGCATCTCTTTTTTTTCATCGTACGTTTTAGAAAACTTAAGATGAACCATATACTTACGTTTTTCAGTTACAACAGCGTCGGGATACAGGCCCTGAACAAAAGATAGTCTGTCTTCTCCCTTACCGGTTTTTCCCAAAACAAGGGCCATTTCATCTGTTGCCATCCAAACTCTTTTTTTAACTCCTCTATCATACCAGTATAGAAAATTTTCACTAAATCCCGTGCCGGCCAATCCAGACTCAGCTTTACAATGTAATTCCATGTTACCGTAAGAAATCACCAATAATACAGCAATTATAAAAAGAGCTACTTGCTTCATCTTGCGTCTGCTTCCTCAGCTGCTTTTCTTTTAAAAATCAACGAGACATTTACTGTACATTGAACCATTAGTTGGAAAAAAACCTCTGCCTTATCATTGAGGTTTAGATTTTAAAGGGTTAGATGTACATGTAAAGATTTCCTTAATAGACACTATTTCTTCACTACCTAATAGTTTTGCCGAGACAAAATATATAGCAATACCAGAGGATATAGTGATTGATAAACCTAGTGTTAACGTCAGCGTGCTTTGGGCGATATACTTGCCCAACACTTCCGAATAGATAATGTATATAAAGGCACCCATAACTATAGATGATATAAATGATCTTGCCATTGAACGTAAAATTACCATCCCTTTAATTCCATTTAACCTATTATGCAACAAAAAAATAAGTATCAACAACTGGAGGGTCGATGCAAGAGAAAGAGCCAGGGCAAGCCCACCGTGTTTTAGAGGACCCATGAGTATGAGAGAAAAAATAACATTAAAAATCATTGCAATTGCAGCTACCTTTGCTGGTATTTTTGTATCCTGCAGTGAATAAAAGGCGGATACAAAAATTCTAAGTCCCGCAAATGAACATAATCCCAAGGAGTAATAAGCAAGGGCATTGGCAGTCATAAGGGTGCTGAAAGAACTAAATGCCCCTCTTTCAAATAACAACTTGACTATAGGCTGCCTTAAAACAATTAGACCTACCATTGCAGGAATTGTTATAAACATAGTAAGTCTCATAGCATGTGATAGTGTGTCTTTGAACATATCAATTTCACCTTTTGATGCCTCTCTTGATAAAGAAGGCAGGACAGCGGTGCTGATTGCTATGGCAAAAACCCCCAGGGGAAACTGAACAAGTCTGTCAGCGTAATAAAGGTAGGAAATACTTCCCTCTCGTAAAAAAGATGCTAATAACGTTCCAATAAGCTGATTGATTTGATAAATTGCCGAGCCAAATATTGTTGGAACCATAAGAAGTACTATTTTTTTCAGTGCTGGATGTCTTATGTTCCATTTTGGAGCAAATGACATGCCTTTATTTACCAAAAAGGGGATCTGCAATGCCAACTGAAGAAATCCTCCGCCTATAACACCAATCGCCAAACCTGCTGATGGTACCTTCATATGTGGTGCTAAAAAAATAAGCGCTGCAATCATAGAAAGGTTTAAAAAAATAGGAGCAGCTGCAGGTGCTGAAAAATGTTTGAGGGAATTCAAGACGCCACTGAAAAGAGATAAAAGACTAACGAGAAATATATAAGGAAACATTATTCTGGTCAAAAAGACAGCGAGGTAATACTTTTCGCCTAAACCACCAAAGCCAGGTGCAATAATTCGTATAAGAAGTGGCGAAAAAACAATGCCAATAATTGTGAAAGATGTTAAGATTATAATTATGACAGTTAAAACAATTTGCGCGAGGTAGATAGCTTCATGTTTAGATTTTTTTTGAAGGTACTCGGTAAAAATAGGTATAAATGATACTGAAAACGATCCTTCGGCAAACAATCTTCTGAAAAGATTTGGTATACGAAAGGCAACAAAAAATGCATCCGCAACCAAACCTGAACCGAAAAAACTTGCTATAAGAATATCTCGTGCTAAACCCATAACCCTGCTGAGAAAAGTGAAGATACCAACTACCCCGGCAGCCTTAGTAACAAGTTCATTCTCTTTCATAAAAAAACCTTGACACAATTGTTGTATTAGTTTAATGTCGCACAAATATTCAGAATTCAGGAGGTAAAAATTTGGCAAATCATAAATCCGCCATTAAAAGGGACAGGCAAAATAAGGCAAAGAGGTCAATTAATATTGCCTATAAGACTAAGGCTAAAAATGCCGTAAAAAAAGTCAGACTGGCTATAGCAGATAATAAAATGGAAGATGCACACCTGTTCCTTAATGAAGCTACTTCTATTCTTCATAAAATTAAATCTAAAGGAATAATACACAGGAATACTGCAAACAGAAAAATATCCAGGTTAGCAGTGCATTTAAATAAGGCAGCTATTACAGCTTCTCAGGAAAACAAAGACGAAATATCAAGCTCTCCAAAATAATATCCCCTTTTGAGCCACTCTTGATTAATTCGTCTGCCTTGTAAATATGGTTCAATGACGCATAAAGCTCATTCTCTTGCCATAACGTTCCCTGTGAGATGCATTTTTTTATTACAAAGTCAGGCAAATGTCTCAATTCCTGGGCCATATTTTCCTTATCCCTACCCAGTCCTGCCAAAGGTTTAGCTGCCAAAATCAGCCTAATCTGTCGTGCGAGCATTTGCAAAAGGCCTAACAATTTGCTATTCTCTCTTCCTTGTGTATCAAAAAACCTGGTTAAGGCCTCAGAAGAATGAGCTGCATCCCTTTTAAATGCATAATCTATTAATTCAAAAATAGTAAAAAGTTTGCTAAAAATAGCCAGTTCTTTGATCTCTTCAATGCCAATATTTTGTTTTGGATACCTTAGTGATAATTTTACTATTTCATTATAAATATCTCGCAAATTATCACCAATCATTTGATAAAGAAAAGCAGGCACATCTTTTTCCAGAATAAGCCCTTCATCTTTTGCACGCTTTCGTATCCATATATATATTTGTTGCTCAGTTAATCTCTTAAAATTTACTGCCCTTTCAAGCCCTTTAAGCTTTTTAAAAAATTTGCTTCTCAAATCCATCCTTTCTGAGAGCCATATTATGCAAGTTGAATCAACTGGGTTATCAAGATAATTATGGAATATATCCAAGTCAGCTTGACTAAATTTTTCAGTATCTCTAACAATTATAAGTCTATGGGAAGACATGAAAGGAATCGATCTTGCCCTGCTGAGTAATTCATAAGCTGAAACCTCTCCACCGTAAAAGGTCTCTAAATTAAAATCTCTCGCTGATTTGGCAATAAGTTCATCTTTTATCTTTTCAAGGGTTACCTCAATCCAAAATTCTTCGGGACCATAAAATAGATAGAATGGTGCGATGGTTTTCTTTCTTGAAGAGTCTATAACGTTGTCAGGCGATAAATCCTGCATCAGAACCTCTCCATAGTGTTTGAATAGATCCTTTTTGCTAAGCTGCGAGCTATTGATATGAATGCCTGACGCTGATTGTGAAGTGTACTAAGAGGATCTGTTCCGACCTGAAAACGTGCCTTTTCAGTAAGTTTTAAATTCTCCCATATCATTTTCCCCGTCCTCGTATCTTCTAATTTCACGTCTATCGTTACCTTTAATTTTCTCACGTTTGTAACTTTTTCTGTAGAATTATAGCCGTGTATGCTCTGTCTTAATACAGAATAGGATAATGGGGCTGTTTTTATGGAGTATATTTGGCAGTATAAAATACCCTGAGCTTCATCTTTTCTAACAATCTTTACCTTGGAATGCGCAATGAACTCGTCTCTAACTATCCTTGCCAAATCACCTTCCACTCCCATAAAAGAAGATGGGCTGGAAAGAATAGGGATAGCCATTGATTCAAGTTTATCTCCTATTAAGCCACCGGCAGCCCTAAAGTTATAACCGCAGCTAAAAACGGTAACCAGTAAAAACCATAAAAGTATGTAATTAATAGTTTTACAGGTCTTTGATTTTTTTCTTTGAGTGAAATGGCTCATATAGCAGCAAAATCCAGAATAATTCAAACGCAGTTAAATTTACAAATCACTGATTCAGGTTATATTGAAGGCTAAAGTAGTTATTTTAATTTTCATACTTTTAAAAATAAGGGGTATACTATTTTCAAGAGAGGAATCAGATGTTAGTGAGATAGGCTATCTAAACTATATAACAATGTTTACCAGTTTATCCGGAACAACTATAACTTTTTTAATTGCTTTTTCTCCGATAAATTTTCTCGTCCTTTCATCTGATAATGCCATATTTTCCATTTCTGTTTTATTTAGTGAAACCGGGGCATCTATCCTGCTTCTTACCTTTCCGTTTACCTGTATAACAATTACACAGGTTTCTTTTTCAAGGAACTCTTCTCGATACTGAGGCCATGAAAATTCAACTAAGCTACTTTGATAACCTAACTCTCTCCATAATTCCTCTGAGATATGCGGCACAACGGGATTTAAAAGGACAATCATGTTTTCTACGGCCTCTTTGACAACAGACCAGTCGGCTTCATGTAATTCTTTTTCACTGTTAAGTAGCTGACTTACCTTATTAAATAACTCCATGATTGCGCTAATAGCTGTATTAAAATGAAATCTGTCTTCGATATCCTCAGTCACCTTCTTTATGGTTAGATGTATCTTTCGATACATATCTTTTAAGTAGGGTGGAAGAGATGAAAAATTCTCCCAACGATTGCTATTTTTTATGTTATCGCTGTTTTCAGTCACTATACGCCATACCCTGTTAAGAAATCTCCAGGAGCCTTCCACGCCTTCATCATTCCATTCGAGGTCCCTTTCTGGCGGAGATGCAAATAAGCAAAACATCCTGACTGTATCTGCACCGTATTTTTCAATTAATTTTTGGGGGTCCAATACATTCTTGGTAGATTTAGACATCTTTATTGAAGGGCCAACTTCAACCTCAGCTCCGCAATAAATACATTTCCCGTCTTTTACCTCTTCCGGGAAGAGGTAGCCATGTTTTTTACATTTCAATGTCTCTTTGCAGACCATTCCCTGTGTTAAAAGATTAGTAAAAGGCTCATCGATTTCCAGATAACCCAAATCCCTGAGTACCCTTGTATAAAATCTCGAATAAAGCAAGTGCAATATGGCATGTTCAATTCCGCCTATGTATTGATCTACAGGCATCCAGTATGAAACCTTTTCTTTATCAAAAGGGCCGCTATCATATCTAGGAGATGTAAATCGGTTAAAATACCAGGATGACTCAACGAACGTATCCATTGTATCTGTCTCTCTTCTTGCTTTTTGACCGCATTTTGGACATGGTGTCTCATAAAAAGAGGCCTCATAGGATAATGGAGATTTTCCTCCCTCTTTAAGGTCTAAGTCAAGAGGAAGGACTACGGGCAATTGATCTTCCGGGACTGGCACTACCCCGCATCTCTCACAATAAACAACTGGTATAGGAGCGCCCCAATATCTTTGCCTGCTTATTCCCCAATCCTTTAGCCGATAGTTTATTGTTCTATACCCCATACCCTTGTCCTCAAGGTAATCTCCTATTTTTTCAAGGGCATCCCTGTTTTTTATACCATTAAATTGGCCTGAATTTACTAGTATTCCTTCACCAACATAGGCCTCTTCCATTTGATCCTCAAGAATTTCACTATCTTCTGGCTTTATTACTAACCTTAATGGCAACTCATACTTTTTTGCAAATTCAAAATCCCTTTGATCATGTGTAGGTACTGCCATAATTGCACCGGTACCGTATTCATATAAGACAAAATTGGCGATATAAATGGGAATTTTTTCATTAGTCACCGGATTTAAACAATACCTGCCAGTGAATAACCCCTCCTTAGCGGTAAAATCAGCCGTTCTCATAAAAGTATCAATTTGAAGGGTTTTTTCAATAAAGGCATCAACCTCATCTTGCTGTTCTGTCCCCCTTGTCATCTTTTTCACCATAGGATGCTCTGGGGCAAAGCATAAAAAGGTTGCACCAAATAAGGTGTCCTGCCTTGTTGTAAAGACCTCTACGGTATAGTTATAATCAATTACAGGAAATTTTATTATTGCACCCTGGCTTTTACCTATCCAATTTTTTTGCATCGTCAAAACTTTATCAGGCCAGCCTGGGAGATTATCGCAATAATCAAGTAATTCTTTTGTATACTCTGTGGTTTTCAGAAACCAGCTGTCCATCTCTTTTAATTCAACCTTCTGATCTGTATGCCTCCAACAACATCCATCAACAACCTGCTCGTTGGCTAATACGGTCTGGCATTTGTCACACCAATTTACAAAGGTCTTTTTCCTGTATGCCAGGCCCCTTTCAAACATCTTGAGAAAAACAAGTTGCTCCCATTTATAATAGTCCTCCTTGCAGGTTGCCAGCTCCCTATCCCAATCATAGCTAAACCCCATCCTTTTCAATTGAGACCTCATGTAGTCTATGTTATTGTATGTCCATATAGCAGGGTGGGTATTATTTTCGATAGCGGCATTTTCCGCCGGCATACCAAATGCATCCCATCCCATTGGATGAAGCACATTAAATCCCTTCATTCTTTTATATCTGGCAACTACATCTCCAATGGCATAATTTCTTACATGGCCCATATGGATTTTCCCTGAGGGATAGGGATACATTTCAAGCAAATAGTATTTCTCCTTATTTTTATCTTCAGTTGCCTTAAAACAATCATTCTCATCCCAATAAGTCTGCCAGCTTGATTCTATTTTGTGAGGGTTATATTTTTTCATTTCTTGCTCTTTAATTTTATTAGTCAACTTCAATCAAAATCGAATAATCAAAGGTAGGATTAAAATAGGGCCTTAATTCCTTTTCCAAGTTTTTTAAATCATTTTTATAGTGTTCTTCAATAAGAAAAACAACGTTAAATTCACCTTTTTTCTTTTCATTGCAGTAATTGATTAAGCCAGCCATTAAAGATTTTATCAAATCGATATAAACAGCTTTCATTATATTTTCACTGGATATAAGTATTAATAAGTCATATACGTACAATTTTTCAAGGGTTAATAATGCCTTCTTTATAGCGATATCTATCATATCCTGCGAATAAGCGTTAACCGGCCCTAATCCAAAAAACAATATTTTTTCGGTATTAATCTTTTCTTGAGGTGCGACTAAAAAAACCTCTTGCTGTTTTCCGGTAAGAAGTTGGTTCTCCCGTAAATAAGTCAAATAGTTTTCTAATCTGTCATTTAGCTGTTGAAGATAGCCACTTGAAAAGGTTTCATTTTCAAATAAAAAACCAACTACTGCGTGGTAGCGTAGTTGATTTAAACTTTTACAGGTTAACAATAAATCCACTTTCATTTTATACTGCATTTACAGAATGATCTTGTAGCATTTCTTTTGGGTCCATTTTTATAGTATTGTATATTTTATCTAATAAGCCATTAATAAATGCACCTGAGTCCTTTCCTCCAAATTTTTTACCCAAATCTACCGCCTCATTAATGGATACCTTTGGTGGGATATCCTCCCTTTTTAAAAATTCATATATTGCCAATCTTAATATAGCGCGGTCAACTCTTCCGATACGCTCTAATCGCCAATTTTTCGATGTTTTATCTATCAATGTATCTATCTCTTTAAAACAAGAAAACACTCCTAATACAAGTTCCCGAGAAAACGGTTTAATATCCTCAGATGCATCAAAGTTATTGCAAACTAAATCAAAGCATTCTTCCGGATTAGTCTTGAAATAATCAAGGCTAAAAAGCACCTTCATTGCTAGCTCTCTTGATTGTCTTCTTTTGCCCATTTGGTTTTACAACTTTGAGCTCAATAGGTTATAAAATAAACTCATGGGTGGCACACTTTTTCTACTATCAAAACAATTTCATTCAAATAAGTTTACTATTTGAGGCAATAATCAACAGGGTTTTCCAAAAATTTTTCAGTGTATAGCATTAATTCACTTATGTAGTTTTTTATGATTTTACATATCTCAAGCAAAGTTTTTTGAAGCCACTATCACCAGCTAAGCTTGATGCAATGCCTTATATAAACTTACCATTTCCATTGCAGAGACAGCGGCATCCCATCCTTTATTTCCGCTTTTCGCTCCCGCCCTTTCAATAGCCTGTTCTAATGTATCGCACGTAAGGATACCAAATGCAACCGGGATTTGGCTCTCAAGCCCCACAGATGCAACTCCCCGAGATACTTGCGAGCTTATGTATTCAAAATGCGGCGTTTCTCCCCTTATAACTGCGCCTAAGCATATAATGCAATCATACTTATTGCTTGAAGCTACTTTTTTTGCTACTGCCGCTATTTCAAACGCCCCTGGAACTTTAAAGATAGTCGCTTCCTCATCAGGCTTTGCAGCTCCATGTCTTTTTAGCGCATCCAATGCACCCTCTAGTAATCTTTGACTAATAAAATCATTGAAACGACTAACAATAATTGCACACTTAATCCCCTTTGCAGATATCTCTCCCTCAACATAATTGGGCATGGCAATCCCCCTTATTTAAATTATTTTTCTTAACTCCTAAAACCTATAGAATAGTTTCCTTAGGGTTTAATGACATGATATGTCCCAGTTTCTCACATTTTGTTAATAAATACCTCTCATTTTCAGGCCGCGGGGGAATCTCAATAGGAACCCTTTCGGTAACTTTTAAACCATATCCCTCAAGCCCTATAATCTTTTTGGGATTGTTTGTCATTAACCGCATTTTTTTAACACCTAAACTGACGAGTATCTGCGCCCCTATACCATAGTCTCTAAGGTCGGGCTTAAAACCCAGCTCTTCATTTGCCTCTACCGTATCGAATCCCTTATCCTGTAATGCATAGGCTCTTAGCTTATTTATCAAGCCTATGCCCCTTCCCTCTTGTTTCAGATAGATAAGAACTCCTAAACCTTCCTGGTTTATCATCTCAGCAGCCTTTTTCAACTGATCGCCGCAGTCACACCTACGAGAGCCAAAAACATCCCCTGTAAGGCATTCTGAATGTACCCTGACCAATATCTCCTTTTCAGGATCAATCTCTCCCTTTACAAGCACGAGATGCTCACTTTTATCTATCTCATTTCGAAAACCTAGTGCCTTAAATTCTCCGTAAGGAGTAGGTAAAATCGTCTCCGCGTCTTTGTGTACAAAAGATTCATTTCTTATTCTATAGGCAATAATATCAGCAACAGTGGCAATTTTTAGATCATGTTTTTTAGCAAACTTATCTAAATCAGGTCTTCTGGCCATAGTACCATCTTCATTCATAATCTCGCAAATAACACCTGCCGGTTTTAATCCCGCAA
>CAYMVB010000013.1:0-12597 GCA_964393665.1 uncultured Desulfobacteraceae bacterium
TTTTAATGGGGGAAGGATATGGATAATTCTAAGAAAGAGCTAACGGTGCTTGATCAGATAACTAACCCTGACAAGGTGAGGAAGAAAATAATAGATGCAGCCTCTGTCCTCTATGCAAAAAAAGGCTTTGCAGACACCTCTATTGAAGAAATTTCTGAAACGGCAGGGGTAAGTTTATCCGTAGCGAACCGCTATGTGAGGAAAAAGTCTGAAATTATGAGAATGATAATGGAGGATGTCATTACCATTTTCAAGGGAAACCTGGTCAAGATGATAGAGGGCATTGATGATCCAGAGGAAAAATTAGCGGTAGCAATTCACATTTATTTTAGGGTGGTAAACCAGCAAAGAGAAAAGGTGCTTCTGATATATCAAAAGTCAGGCTCCCTTGATAAGGCAGCCAGGTCTCGCATAATGGAGCTGGAGGTGGAAGTAAGCAATATTTTTGCAAAAATAATCCATGAAGGTATTGAATTGGGCGCTTTCAAAAGGGTAGATGTGGATTTAACGGCTTATAATATATTGTTGATGGCCCATATGTGGGTCCTAAAAAGATGGCATTTCAAAAATCGCCTGACACATGATAGGTATTTCCAGTTACAGCTGGAAAATGTAATGGCTGTATTGAGGGAATGATTTATTTTTCATGTTTTTTCTAGCCTTCGGTGACGACTTTAAAAATTATCCATATTTGTTTTTATAAACTTTTTTACCTTACAACTTCTCGCTTTGCTGGAAAGCAAAAACCGCAAAAATATAGATGGAAAGGTTACTAAGAAAAACGTCTAAAATTTTGCTTCATCAGTTCAATGTATTAATCTCCATGATTGCAAAAAAATTTTCTTCACAATTATTTCAGCGCTATACCTGGTGTAAATTCTTGTTGTTTATTTTTCCTTCAGGAACGGCCATCATGGTTACGATGGCCTTTGCTGTCAAATTTTCGCTGCCTTTTCTCACATCATAGACATCAGATTCAGCTACTATAATCTGTTTTCCTTTATTGACTACCTTTGAATAACATTTTAAGGCGCTACCATAGGCAGGCCTTAAAAAATTGATTTTAAATTCTATTGTTAGTATACGGAAGCCCTCCCCAACAGTTGTAAATGCAGAATATCCAGCAGTATGATCTGCCATAGTCGCTATGAGGCCTGCGTGAATAAAATTATCCTGCTGCCTATGACTTATTTTAATTATCACCTCCGATTCAAAGGACCCCCACCTTAAATTTAAGGCCTTGAGTCCGCAGTACTCGATAAACCCCTGACTGTAATCCTCTTTAAGGAAATTAGCCCTCTCTTCCGTAATATAATTTTCCAATTCAAAACCCCAGCGTAAAAAATATTAGATTTCCATTAATGGATGCTTGGCTATTGTTTATAATAATACCCTTCAAACGTAGCTTATAAAATTTTGACCTTAACCATGTTATTCATTTTAAAAAAAAATACAACATTAATTCTATCATTTTAATAAGCCATATTGTAAAGATTTGTCCTTTTTGGAGATATATGTATCATGAACATAAAGAATCCAAAACTTAGGCGTTGTTTGGGATGAACAGTATGAGTTTATTATAGGTTTACATAGAATTTTATACTCCTAAGCGGCAGTCTTTAATTTTATTGAATTAATGATTAGAGTACTGTATTGGATAGATATAGGTTTGGTGATATTTTCGGGCAAGGGCTGCAGTCTGTTTTTGATATATTTGTGGTATATATAGAGAGTATAACAAAATAAACGTTGTTGTTCTTGTAAAAGGACTTTGCAGGAACTTGTCAGATTTATAAAGGGACAAATTTTGCCTTTGTCGTATCTTTAAAAATACCTTACGAAGTTTTTTAACACCTAAAAAAAGGAGGAATCCCCATGAAGGACTTCGGCTTATCCAAAATAGTGATTAGAAGTATAAAAGAGTCTGACTTAGACTCTATTGTCGAGATTGAGGAAAAAAATCTTGGGCTAAAGAGAAAAGGGTATTGGCAAAGAGAGCTCAAAAAAAACCAAGAAGGGCGTTATTTGGGTTCCGTTGTAGCTGAGATTGAGGGTAAGGTTATAGGTTTTATTCTGGGAGACATTGGTTCGAGGGAGTTTGGAATGCCAGAAAATATGGGATGGATACATACGGTTGGCGTACATCCAGATTACCAGCACAGGGGTGTTGCTCGAAAATTGTTTGAAGATTACAAAGAGAGATTCTTGAAATTAGATGTAGATTTTGTTTATACTATAGTTTCCCTTTCTGACAATATGCAACTGCCATTTTTTGAAAAAATAGGATTTAGACAGGGAAACCGTATTTATCTAGAATTAGATATCAGAAAAGAGCCCCCCGTGGGAGATAAACTCACGGATTTTGATTATAGGCGCATCATGTAGGTTGAGGTAATTGATTGAAATATATATCATTGAGCTTTAGAAATGTAATGCTAAACAGGAGATATAAAACAAATCTCATAAGAACATGTTAAGTAACTAAGATTATATACTCTATATTCTTTTTATGTTAGTGGTTTTCAGATACTTGATTGTGGTCATAATGTGATGTTTTTTATTTATGCGTAAGCTGTATATTTTTCAACTATGTGAAAATAATGGGGAATGAAAAGGAGCGTAACTTGAGGTCCGCCTTGTTTTTTATAGGCGACAAAGAATTAATTCCTGATTTGGCAAAGGTTCTTCTTTATGCGTATAGTGTGCATAGCGTTTTATACCAAAAAATTGGAGAACTTATTGCTGGTAATGCCGCTGAGGTTATCCTTCTAAGCGATGAATGGCGACTTTTATTACCGGTCAGGACGAAGAAGAGTTCGGACTGGGAGGATAGGCTATTGTTGCTTAAAGATAATGAACTTTTTGAGATGCCAAATGTTGTGAGATATCTTGTTAGGGATTCCTTGGATACAGGAAAGTGGGATATAAGAAATGCAGTCCTGGAATTTTTTAAAGATTTAAAAGATCCAAACCTTGATCAGATTCCGGATTTAGCACAATCTATAATAAAAAGATCTCTTAATAATATTATAGATGCAAACCAAATAAAAAAGGCATGCATGGAGTTTTCCTTAATTAACAGGGTCGATTCTTTAATAGCCGAGCTTAAGGCTGCTGGTTTTATGAGTCCCAAGTTAGGCCCTCTCGTAGAGGCATCAATGCTCGGGGTTCCTTTATATGAATTAAACCCCTCCCTTTTCCCCAGAAATTAATGCTTAATCGATGACTATAATATTAGTATCACTGCATTACTTATAATTGTTTAGAGTTAAAGAAACAAAAGGAAAGATACATATTCACGTTTTATTTTTCAGAGATTTGTTTCTAAAATTTTTCATTTTAAACGCTATACGCAAAGATAGCTATAATCGGAGGTTAGGTGCACTTTAAAAAATTTTTTGCTTTGGTAAAAAACATTTGTCAGGGACTATAATTTAATTATTTTTGCTAAACTGATGGAGGAAGATCCAAAAAGTAGGTAGGCAAATAAGAGATATATTGCAATAATCTTTTTTTTGACAGCTTAATGTACTTTGGCTTCAAGATGTTTTTGTCTTTATGCTTGAGTAAACCTGGATGGTAAAGCAGGTATTATTTTTAGAATATGGAGATTTAGTGTTATGAAATGTCGTTTTCACCCTGATAGGGAGGCCAAGGTGACTTGCCAGAAGATGGACCTTGGTTATTGTCAGGAATGTTTGGATAATTGTGAGGCGTGTACAGATCCATGTACTTATTGTAAGTTCAGATCATCATGTATTATATGGGAACTTTGTAGAAAAAGCGAAAAACGCTACAGAATGGAAAGAGAGGCAAAGGGAGTAAACAGTAAATAATGATATCTAAGATATGGAGAATATAAATAATGAGCATGTATAAAATTAGTTTTATGCCGGATGGCAGAAAGGTTGAAGTAGAGGCTAGTACCATTTTAATTGAGGCCGCAAAGAAGGCGGGTGTTTATGTAAATAGTCTATGCGGGGGTCAGGGAGTCTGCGGGAAATGTAAAGTACAAGTTACTAAAGGGAAATTTAAACCTGATAAGAATTCAATAGCCTTTTTTAGTAAGGAAGAGATAAAAAAGGGTTATGTCCTCGCATGCCAGACTGAGGTTATTGATGATCTTGAAGTATTTATTCCGCCTGAATCGCGTATTGAATCAGAGCAGATTTTGATGGATGAGTCTGTAGTTGATTATAGTAAACCAGAGGCGGTTTCTGTAGCAAGGGTGGCGTCTGATCCCCTTTCTTTTTTTGAGCCTTTGGTACAGAAGGTATACTTGGAACTCCCAGCACCTACCTCTGAGGATAATATAGCCGACATTGACCGTGTTATTAGAGAGATCAGAAAAAAATTAAACTATCACTCTTTTGAAATATCATTGCATTGCCTCCGGGGTTTGGCGGAAAAGTTGCGTAATAATGATTGGAAGATAACAGCTACCATTGTTAAACATGGTGATATATGGAGAATATCACAGATAGAACCTGGCAATACAAGTAATGATAACTATGGTATAGCTGTTGATGTTGGGACTACGACTATTGTGGCACAGTTGGTACATTTAAAAACCGGTAGGGTAATTGGTGTAGAAGCTAGCCATAATCTTCAGGCTCATTATGGTGAAGACGTCATATCAAGAATTGTATTTTCATGCGGTAGAGAAAAGGGGCTTAACCCTCTGCACGAGGCTGTGGTGGAAAATATTAATAGCCTAATTAAAAACCTTTGCGAAAAGAAGGGAATAAATATTGAGGATATCAATTCTATAGTTGCTGCAGGCAATACCACTATGAGTCATCTTCTTTTAGGGCTTGTTCCATGTTCAATTAGATTAGATCCTTATGTTCCGACTGCTCATATTTTTCCTCAGATATTGGCCAGTGATATAAATATTCATGGAAATCCGGAAGCGGTGCTGGAGACAATCGCAGATGTCGCCAGCTATGTAGGTGGTGACATAGTGGCTGGCGTTTTAGCTACTGGTATCGCTGACAAGCCTGAAACAAAGCTGTTGATAGATGTTGGGACAAACGGAGAGATTGCCATGGGCAACAATGATTGGCTTGTGTGCTGCTCAGCCTCTGCAGGGCCTGCATTTGAAGGTGGAGGAATTAACTATGGTATGAGAGCGACATTAGGTGCTATTGAGAGAATTGAAATAGATAAAGATGAGGTCAAATATAAATCGATTGGGAAGGCAAAACCAAGAGGCATTTGCGGTTCAGGGTTGATTGACTGTCTTTATGAGCTTGTTCGAAACAAGATTATTGACCAACAGGGAAATTTTAACCTCTCTCTAAAGAATGAGAGGCTAATTGAGATAGACGATGAGCCAGCATACATCATTGCATTTTCTAATGAAACAGAGAATGGAGAAAATATTACGATTAACGAATCGGAAATAAGCAATCTGATAAGGTCCAAAGGTGCTGTTTTTGCGGCTATTAAATCGCTTGTAGATTATATAGGTATGGGTTTTGATGCTATAGACACCTTTTTTGTAGCGGGTGGTTTTGGGAATTATTTAAATATTCCAAAGGCCATCGCTATAGGCCTTTTGCCAGATATTGATCCAAACAAGATTAAATTTGTTGGCAATAGCTCCCTCATGGGCGCACGCATGGCCCTTTTATCCAGTCATGCTTTTGACAGGACTATCGAGATAGCAAAGATGATGACAAATATAGAACTTTCTACATACCTGCCTTTTATGGATGAGTATGTGGCAAGTCTATTCTTACCCCATACAGAAAAGAGGTTGTTTCCTTCGGTAGATTATTGGCCAGAGCAGTAGGAGCATTTTATTGTGTATAGAATTACTAACAGTTTACTGCCTGATATTTGCTTTTTTTAAGTAACCAATTAAGAAGCTTTTACTAAAAAAGTACCTGTTTTAACTGTCAGCTTTAATCGATTCCTGGTTCGTCTTTATTGCATGTTATCCAAGGTTGTATAGTGGTTTTGTTTAGAATTGTTGTTTAATACTTTTAAATTTAGAATTAAGGCCGATTTTTTTAACATACAACGTTGAGTAATGAGAAATGAGTTCTGGGTAACTCAGCTTAAAAATACAGCGGTTTTATTCATTTCCAGGGAGGCTGTTCTATTTTGGATAAGATTTTTTTAAAAAATTATAAGAATATTTTGAATAGTGTTTCCTTTGGTATTTTTACTGTTGACAAACAATGGAGGATTACATTTTTTAACAAAGTTGCTGAAGAAATCACAGGACTTTCAGAGAAGGATGTCCTTGGAAACTACTGCCATGATGTTTTTAAGCGGGGGCTTTGTCCCGGAGGTTGTTATCTCAAGGAGGCCATTAAGTCAAAAAAGAGTAGCTCCGGAGGAGAAGTTGTCATACTAAACAAATTTAATCAGGCTGTGCCTATTAGCATTACCGGATCTGTATTAAAAGACGAAAATGGCAATTTGATTGGAGGTATTGGCTCCTTTAGAGATAGATACCGTGAGGTTTCCCTAGAAAAGAAACTCAAGGAATCCTATGAAATCGGTGATATCGTTGGCAGGGATGAGAAGATGAAGAAAATCTTTGAGATGCTTCCGTCAGTTGCAGAAAGCCTCTCAAGTGTCTTGATTTTAGGAGAAACTGGCACTGGAAAAGATTTGATAGCCAGGGCCCTTCATAATCTATCTAATCGTTCGGAAGGACCATATATAAAGATAAACTGCGCTGCTCTCCCTGAACACCTTTTAGAATCAGAGCTGTTTGGATATATAGAGGGTGCATTTACTGATGCTAAGAAAAATAAGCCCGGAATGTTTCAACTTGCACAGGGAGGGACCATATTCTTAGATGAAATAGGCGATCTTCCGATAATGCTTCAAAGCAAAATCCTCCAAGTTTTAGATGATAAGGAGTTTTTCCCCTTAGGTTCCATTAAGCCTGTGAAGGTAGATGTAAGGGTTGTTTCCTCTACAAACAAGGACATCAGGGGTATGATAGAAAATAATCTTTTTCGAAGTGATTTGTATTACAGGTTAAATGTAATAGAAATTTGCTTGCCCCCTTTGAGAGAGAGAAAAACTGATATTCCCTTACTTATTGAAAAATTTTTAGGTGATTCTAATCTTGATATGAACAAGAATATAGTCAATGTTTCCAAAAGGTCTATGCAATTATTTCTAAGATATACTTATCCTGGGAATATCCGGGAGTTAAAGAATATAATTGAAAACGCTGTTGTTCTTAGCGAGGATGATATTATTCACCATTATGACTTATCCCAAGTACTGTTTGAGAAAGGTTCCGCGGAGTCTAAATTGATGGGTCGGCGTGTTTCATCGCAAGATAGCTTGAAACCATTGGCCGTTAGTGAGCGTGCAACTATTCTAGAATTTTTAGACCAATGCAAGTGGGATTTGAAAGAGGCTGCCAGACTTTTGCATATTGACAGGAGTACACTGTGGAGGAAAATGAAAAAGTACAATCTTTCGCCTATTTCATAAGCAGGTTAAAAATTTTCGAGTTTTAGCACAAAAATTTTGACATAAAATTTTGTATATGGTATATTTTAGATATCATATATATAATATAGAGTTTTATAAATTTTAATTTTCTCCTATTTTTCAGCCTTTTTCGGCGTTTGCCAATAATTGCCTAAATTAATTACCCATACACCTAGACACTTAGAGGATGGATAAGGGTAACATGATTTATCTCCAGTGAATTGAAAATCAGCACATGGAGACTCTACCTTAAGAAATATATGATTTTGAGGATACATGATTTTCGAAAAATCTATATGAATTTATAAAAGGTTACTTTTTACCATAGAAAGGAGGGTGTTTTACAATGAAGCGATTATGGACGATTGTAGTTTTTATTGTTTTTTTCGTAATTTTTGTTGTTGGAAGCCCTGTTATGATTAATGCATCTGAAGAAAGCGAGTGCTTTGCATGTCATTCTAGTGCTAAAAAATTGATAGACGCAACAAGAGAGATTGCAGAAAGTAAACCTGCTGTCAAAGCCTCACAGTCAGAAGGTGAGGGCTGAGGAGGGGCTGTGGAGCCGTTGGCCCCGCATGAAAAGATCTTTGTTGACAGTGACTTTTTAGAGGATGAGAATCATGGGCAGATAGCATGCGTTGATTGTCATGGTGGTAATCCTGATGATCCGGATTGGAAAACCGCCCATAATGGCGTTGTGAAAGATCCCACCTTTCCGGATGCTGAAAAGGCATGCGGAGAGTGCCATGATGATATCACTGAAAATTACAAAACAAGCCTTCACACGACATTAAGACCTTATAAATTGATAACGGAACAGAGGGCAACTGCTAATTCAGTTGTAATGAATAAGCTGGGTTGTGCGATGGAAAACCATTGTTATTCATGCCACAGCAGCTGCGGCCAATGTCATATAAGCAGGCCGGAATCAGTTGAGGGTGGATTTTTAGAGGGGCATCTATTTAAAGGAAAGCCACCTATGCAGGAAGTCTGCACTGCATGCCATGGTAGTCGGGTACAAAATGAATATTTTGGAGAGAATGAAGGAACGAGTCCGGATGTTCATAAGGCGAAATACATGAAGTGTGATAAGTGCCATACAGGTGATGAGATGCATGGCGATGGAAAGGAATATGAACATAGGTATGCCGTTGAGAACGGACCAAAATGTATAGAATGCCATGATGAAATTTATGATAAAAATGCAGAGAATGTGATAACACACCGGATACATAAGAATAAGGCAACCTGTCAGGTTTGTCATTCTCAGGTATACAAGAATTGCTCCTCCTGCCATGTGGCTCATGATGAAGAAGGTAATAATTTTTTTAAAACAAAAAGGTCATGGCTTGATTTTAAGATTGGCCTTAATCCATTGAAGTCTGAAAAAAGACCAGAAAGATTTGCAGTTTTAAGACATGTTCCTATTGATAAAGAAACATACGATTTTTACGTGAAGAATGGACTTGAAAATTTCGATAAAGTTCCCACATGGAAATTTGCGAGCCCTCATAATGTAGTAAGAAAGACCAAACAAAACTCGAGCTGTAATTCTTGTCATGGAAATAAGGATTTGTTTTTACTCGAAAAAGATATAGAGCTTAGTGAGAAGGGGGCAAATAAGGACGTAATAGTGCCAGATAATATGATTCCAAAAAGTCAGAAATGGCAACCTTAAATATGTGCTGAAAGAACCTAGAATAAAAATGCCGTGAAAAATAAGGCAAAGATTCTACTTTAAATCATAGATGGATAAAAGTCTTGATGCTAACGCAGGCCTGTAAGCGAGTTGTGGTTTTCAATGGGATAAAATCTGGAGAAATACCCCGGCTGAAAATAGTAAAAAGCAGCCTGATAATGCATTCCTGAGAAAAAATTCGTCAAATTTACGATAGTAAATGTTTAAGGCATTGAGGTGATTGTAGATCCTTGAAAAAATGATGTCTGAACATACATTACCTGAAGGCTTATTTGGTTTTTCATACATTGATATGAAGGGTCCCTACCGTTGCTGTACATTTGTTCAGCAAGCTACATTTCCGTCTGATACCTCAAAGAAAATATAGCACGAAGTGAAAAGTCTCTCTGTTGTTTTTGCCGAACGCCTTATGATCAACAGAGCTGTGAGCCACGGAGTGTTTTGTCGAAGCGCCACTTGAGCTGAATTGAAAAAAGGTTTTTTTTATCGTTTCGTTGAATAAACGACAGCAAATTTGCTGGCGCATTTAATCCGAGCTTTTTTTGGCCATTTTTGGTGCTGAAGGAACGGAAAGGTAACCACCATGAAAATCAACACATGCTGAATTTGCATGATTATCGTCCTTGTATTAAAACAATGTCTAAACGCTCAGTGCCACTAAATCTGGATAAGGAAAAGATTTGTCGTCCAAAGCGTTTTTTCCCAATAAGTCCAGTGACGTAAGAAAAAATCCTTTCTGATAAGACACAATCCTATCGTATAAGACAGAACTCATAAAATCATAAGTACGAGCAATCAACATAAAAGTGGCCAACTACGCTTGGTACAAAAACAATTCCAATTTAAAATACCTTTGGCATACTTTTTGTATTTTAAATAAGATAAGAGTGAGGATATATTTGAGCTAGAAAGGGGGTGGTGGAACAAAATACAATAAAACGATTTTTATTGAGCGATTAATTGCGGCAGCAAAAGCCGAATAAAACTTAACTGAAAGGAGAAAGATACATGAAAAAGAAAAATATAATATTTGTAGCAGTTTTAATGATAAGTGCAGCGCTTGCATTCAATGCACCCCTTGCAATAGCCAAGGATATGCAGGCAAAGGATTTTATTGAAGAAGCAAGAAAGGGTATTGCCGTCGTTGATGTAGCTGCTGCAAAGGGTATATTTGATAAAGGTGACGCAGTATTTTTAGATTGTCGGACAGAAAAGGAATTTAAGTCAGGGCATATACCGGGTGCAATACATGTGCCCAGAGGCCTTCTTGAATTTCAAATTGAAAACAAGGTTTCTGATAAAAATAAAGAGATCGTCGTATATTGTAAAACAGGTGGTAGAGCTAGCCTAGCAACTTCAACCTTAGTGAAAATGGGATATAAAAATGTCAAAAATTTAGATGGCGGATGGAAGGCCTGGGTAAAGGCAGGTAACCCCGTCGAATAAGCTTTTATGTTGTTTTTAAAGGCAGCCTTTAAAAGGGCTGCCTATTTTTTTAGCCATAAAATGTTTGTGTGCTTTACGATAAGTCTGGTTTTGCATGCTAATTCTGGAGCCATTTTAGGTAAGCATAAATGAATTCATCTATGTCACCGTTCATTACCCTGTCAACATCGCCAATCTCTAGATTTGTCCTATGGTCTTTTACAAGCCTGTAAGGGTTAAAAACATAAGACCTTATTTGGCTTCCCCAAGCTATATCTTTTTGGCCCTGATGTTTAAGCTGCTTTTCCCTTTCTTGTTTTTCCTTTTCCAACGCATATAGTCTTGCCTTAAGGATTTTTAATGCTAAATCCTTATTGCGATGCTGTGACTTTTCGTTCTGGCATTGCACAACGATATTTGTAGGTAAATGGGTAATTCTTATAGCTGAGCTTGTTTTATTGACATGCTGACCACCTGGACCACTTGCCCTGAAAGTCTCTATTTTGATATCCTTTTCTTGTATTTCCAATGTTATATCATCTTCTATCTCTGGTACAATTGATATAGATGCAAAGGATGTGTGTCTTCTGCTGTTTGCATCAAAAGGTGATATTCTTACCATGCGGTGTACACCATGTTCTGATTTAAGATAACCATATGCATAGGGTCCATTAACTGTAAATGTTACATTTTTTATACCAGCTTCGTCTCCGGGTAAGTAATCAATGATATTGGCTTTATAGTTTCTTGTCTCAGCCCATTTCAGGTAAAGTCTGAACAGCATTTCCACCCAGTCTTGAGATTCTGTCCCTCCTGCTCCTGCATTTATGGCGATAATTGCATTTTTTTTATCATCTTTATCTTTAAGCAATGTTTGAAGTTCGTATATGTCTATTTCTTTTTCCAATGCATAAAATTGTTTTTTTAAGTCGGCTAAAAACTTCTCATCATTCTCTTCTTCGGCTAATTCTATCATCATGTTGATTTCTTCTAGCCCATTTTTATATTTCCACCATTCATCTAATTGGTTATTTAAAAATCCCCTTTCCTGACTTAACGCAGTTGCCTCATTTTGATTATTTTTCCAGAAATCAGCCTTGGATAATGTATTTTCAACTATTTTTAACCTTTCTTTAACAGTTGTAAGGTCAAAGATGCTCCCAGAGATCATCTAATGTTTTGTTTAGAAGCCTTAACCTTTCAGTAAAATCTAAATCATGCATAATACTAACCTCTTTTTTTCATTAAGATTAACCAAAATAATTTGGTGAAAAAAGCCAATGCTATCATTATAGCAAAAATATCCCCATATTTTGAGTAAAATGTTTTATTGCTACCGCATTTTATTTCTTCCATTAATACCTCTTCTGTGAATAGTCTACCCTTTTTCACTATCTTTCCATTTTGAAGTATAAAGGCACTAATGCCTGTATTAGCAGCCCTTAACATAGGCAAACCGTTTTCTACGCAACGGAATACCGCCATGGATAGATGTTGATAAGGGGCACTTGTTTTACCAAACCATGCGTCATTAGTTATATTCACGAGTAAATCAGATCCATGGTGTGAATGGATGCGGGATATATTCGGGAAAATAGATTCAAAACAAATTAACGGACCGATTTTAATATCTCCCATAATTATAGGATTAATGCTTTTTCCAGGTAAAAAATCACCTGAAGCTACAACGAGTCGATGGATAAAGGGGAGAAATTTCTTTAGTGGAACGTACTCTCCAAATGGCACAAGGTGAACTTTATCATAATAGCCTAAAATTTTATCCTTATTAATGACGTAGGCCCTGTTATAATATCTAATCTTATCCATCTCTCTAGAATACGCGGGGGAGCCGAAGAGGATGTTTGTGCCAATAACCTTCGATATTTTGAAAATTTCTTCAGAGAATTTTGACATGTCCTGAAAGAAAAATGGGACAGCAGTTTCAGGCCAGACAATAATATCAGGATTAAAACATGCTGATTTTTTCGAGAGTTTTCTATAGA
>CAYMVB010000014.1:0-11456 GCA_964393665.1 uncultured Desulfobacteraceae bacterium
AACAATATGAGAAGGGACAGAAATTGCTGCCCGCCGCATGTGAGCAGTCAGACCATACAGCTCTTCCCTCGGAAACCTTGCGGTCACCCTGCAGGCCAATAATGCCACCTCATAAGCCAGCTCACGTGCGCGGAGTTTTGTGTGATCACGCCTGTCTGCGCCTGCCTGTTCGTTGCACCTGTCTGCGTGCGCACACGCACAGGCAGGCATATGTTATTCCTATCAGACTTCTACCTTCAGCCTATCTACCTGGGTAGTACCTTATAATCAACATAATTGGTAAATCATAAAAAAAATATCCTATGGTTTTTTAGTCCTGAATAAGCTATTCTTATATTAAAATATCATAAAAGACTTAAAAATGCCTCTAATAAATTTTACTCCTCAAGGTAAAATACAATTTATTGTCCTCATTTAGTACAGTTTTTTAAAATAAAAATATCGGGAAAGGCTGTCTACGTGTAATATGCATATTTTTGAATTGACAAAACGCTTATGCAGCGATAGGTTTTTTAATGATTAGAGGATGGAGTTATAAACAAAAACCTATTTAGGAGAAAAATATGTTTTATGAAATAGACCTTCCCCAGGAAAAATCAACTAAAAAAACAGCGGCAATGGTTGTTTTAAACCCTGCAGAATCAAGGAGGCTCTTGGCAAAAGCAGTTGTACAATTACCAGAAGTTAAAAGTGCTATGAAAAATGGTATTATTATCCTGGCAAGAGGAATTACTAATGCTTTTGTAACTGAAGAGTTACTCAATTTATACATAGAGCCAAAGGCTGGGCAAACGGTCGGCATGGTCTGTAATGGAATTACCGATGCAAATTCCGGCCCCCCTCCAAGTAGCTTGCACGTCATAAGAAATGGAAAGGCAATGGAAAAAGCTGATTCTAATGTGGAAATACTCGATTTCGGCCCCGATGACGTATTCATTAAAGGCGCTAATGCTATTGATAGCGAAGGGAATGCCGGTGTATATTCATCTTCAGTTAAAGGAGGAACAATAGGCATGGCATGGCCTATACTAACTCCAAGAGGCTCTCAGCTTATCATGTTGGTCAGCTTGGAAAAAATGGTAGCCTCTGTAATTGAAGCTGCCAAACATACGGGGATATATCATTTTAAATATAGCACAGGCTTACCTGCCAAGCTTGTTCCAGTGCCCTTAGGTAAGGTTATAACCGAAATTCAAGCCCTCGCTATTCTGGCGAGGGTAAGAGCTTTTCACATTGGATCAGGCGGTGTCGGTGGCTCAGAAGGCTCGGTACATCTTTCTATAGAGGGAGATGAAAAAAGCGTTTCAAAGGCGTTTGAACTCATTCAATCTATAAAAGGTGAACCTCCGATAAGCATTCCGGATACCCTTCGGGTAGGTTCAGCCTCTGATTATAATTACGACGCAATTAAGCAATTAGCCACGCTTGATGGATCTTAAAAAATCAATAAAATGTAACATTCTTACTGATACCTTTGGATTGCATATATCTTGAATGGCAGTTTGTTTTCCCATACTTTACCTTGGGATTAAGCATTACTATCAATTCCATTAAACTATACGGGCCTGCATCTGGCTCAAAGAGGCGGGTCTATGCACCGAAAGCAAAATACAAATCGAATAATAAGAATTTAAGGCATTTACACATTTCTATACACACCTTTATAGTGAGATATTGAGAGTCTTAGGTAATCCTTTGATGAGCTAATTATCCTCTCAACATCAGCATCGGTTATTTTTCTTACAATCTTGCCAGGAACTCCCATAACAAGAGATCTTGGGGGTATTATACTATTTTCAGTCACTATAGACCCAGCGGCCACGATAGAATACTCACCTATCTCTGAATTATCGAGCAACATAGCTCCCATCCCTATCAAACAGTTTGATCCCACCTTGCGACAGTGTATTACGGCACTATGACCTAATGTAACATTATCCCCTATCTCTAGGGGAATACCATGCTCGGCGTGAATGACGCAAAGATCTTGAATATTTGTATTCCTGCCTATCCTTATATAAGATTCATCTCCCCGTATAACTGCCTTGCTCCATACTGAAGAAAACTCTCCTATAATAACGTCACCCACAATCTCTGCGGATTCCATTATATAAACACCGGCTCTTTTTATCATACTATCACCTCTAAACGTTTTAACAATTGAGCCTATATATTCTACCTAACTATTGCAACATTTTTATTTTATCATTGCTAAGGAAATTTTTATGTTTATTTTTTCCCTAAAAATCTATTATACTTAAATTAAATAAATGATGTTCCAAATGTGGCAACGATAAAAAAAGCTTTTTTTAAAAATTGATTCTTTTACCGTAAAGGAGAGTTTTAATGAAAAAAATGCCATTATTTATCTTTATATTATGCACTCTAACAAGTACTTCTCCTCTTCTATTAGTTGAGGCACTCGCAGCAGATAATAACTCTATAGTTGTTCAAGATGCCAAAATATGCAGGGGTGTAATCAATAGAACCCCTTTAGGTACCGGAGAAACGTTCCCAGCCTCAGTTGGAAAACTTTACTGTTTTACAAAGATAATAAATTGTAACCGTCATACAGAAATATCGCATATATGGTACTTTGGGGACCGGAAGAGAGCGGAGATTAAACTTCCGATAAAATCCTCCAAATGGCGGACTTACAGCTCGAAGAGGATTCAAACCCATGAGACGGGTACCTGGCATGTAGATATAGTAGAGCCTTCAGGTAAAGTAACGCATACCATAAGGTTTAAAATAATCCCATAAAACATATAACCCGGTTATTTTCTTGGCTTGGACGCATGGTCTCTTTGGAGTGAGAGAAAAAAATTTGGCTTCTTTGCCAACCCCCAATAAAATGATAAAAAAACATTGCGGGTAAACCACTTATTTCAAATAACTGGCCTTATCCAAAACTAAAAATTTATATTTCTAAAAAATCAACTTGACAGATATCTAAATAAATATAAGTATTCCATATGAAAGTTATCTTTCAGTTATTTATTGCCCTTCTCGTTTATTAATAATAACGCAATTACTAAAATTACTTATGTTATAAATAGGGGCAGGAGCCTTGTTCTATGAATTTGATAAAGCTCTGTAGTCTTTCATTACGATTGTTTTATGAGTTGATATGCTATTTAATCATATAAAGTAATCTATTTAAATTTCAATGAGCGCATATCAACAAATATGATTATCGCTCATAAGTAATGTTTTGTATTTTTGACCTAATATATGATAAAAATTGTGTTCTTTTACTATGTATCCTTCTCTTAAATAGGGGGTTTTATGAATAAATCTCAATTAATAACAGTTTTAGCTAAAACAGAAAATCTCACGACCAGGTCGGCAGAAGACATTGTTAATACCTTTTTTAAAGAAATTGAAAAATCCCTATTAAATGATAACAGGGTAGAGATTAGAGGCCTGGGGAGTTTTAAGATTAAACAATATGACAGTTATGACGGAAGAAATCCTAAGACTGGTAAAAAAATAAAGGTTAAATCTAAAAAACTCCCATTTTTCAAAGTAGGGAAAGAGTTAAAGGAACGAGTTGATAGATTATAATCAAGAATATTCCTTGGTTGCGATAGATGGGGAGTTAGCGGTGCCCTGTAACCCGAAATCCGCTTATGCGGGGTTGAATATCCTTTCTGAGAAACAAGGACTTGTACCTGATACTTTCAAACATTAAAGAGGCCGGACCTCGTGTGACAGATTATTATGAACCCCGTCAGGTCCGGAAGGAAGCAGCGGTAAGTAACGCTATCTGCATCACGAATAAATCTGGCTTATAGCCTTTTCTGTTTGAGAAATCGATACTTGCCTGTTCGAAGAGGGATTCGCAATCAAGGTTTTTTATTTTAACCAGCCTGAAATCTTGGCTGAACCAACAAAAACTAAATTCTTCAGAAACACTTTCTTATCTGCTATAAATCACTATCCAATAATAATGCTACAAATACAGCTATCTTATTGTTAAAAGCTTTCATAATTTAAACTGCTTTATACCTATAAAGTTTCAAGCAATTATTAAATATCTTGAAATAATCATACTATGCCTGTATAAATACTAAACACGCAAACACACCCCTAAAAGCTCATGGTTACTATTAAAAAAATTGCCGTGATATTTTTAGAGCGCTAAAGGTCTATAAGGGTTTGTGTCATATGGCCCCTTAAAATTTCTTTGGTCCTTCCTTTACATGAAATATTCATTGTTGCAATGGTATAAAATATAAAGCGTTACTAAAAATAGCCTTAAAGTCTTTGATAAAACCAAATTTGCAGAAGAAATCAGCTCAAGGGCGGACAAAAACTGAAAAACTACACATGTTACAAGAAAAAACACCCATAGCCTTTAATAGAATGATAGCCCAAAATATATACCTAATGGGATTCCGCTCTAAAAAATTGGCCGTAATATCAAAGCCGGGCCAATTCTTAATGATTCATTTAGCCGGCACACAAATGGATCCTTTCTTAGCCAGACCTTTTTCTATACATAGCATTAAAAACAATAATATACTGGTAATCTTGTATAAAACTGTCGGAAAAGGAACATCTCTTTTATCCCTTTTAAAGGAAGGAGATGCTATTTCAGTTATAGGCCCCCTTGGTAATGGTTTTCCACTGCCGGGTAAAAACCAAATCCCTCTCCTGGTTGCGGGAGGAATGGGAATAGCACCTCTATTTTTTTTATCTCAGCTTTTGATTAACATGAAAAAGTATGAGCTAAAAATGTTCCTTGGTTTTTCCACATCTGAAGAAATAGTCCTCTTTAATGAGTTAAAAAGTTTAGGCTTAGATCTGTCTATTGCAACTAATGACGGCTCCTATGGCAAAAAGGGTCTCGTCACCGACATGTTAGATCAATATCTGGAAAAAAACTCTCGTATAAAGCCAACAATCTATGCTTGCGGTCCAGTTAATATGTTAAAGAAGGTCTCCCTTCGGGCAATTTCCCTTAATCTTACGTGCTATGTTTCCCTGGAATCCCACATGGCGTGCGGCCTTGGTCTATGTCAAGGTTGCGCCATTAAGGCTAACAATACTAGTGATAAACCATATTATTATGTATGTCAGGATGGACCAATATTCTTAGCTGAAATGATAGATTGGGGGTCGTTATAATGTCTAAGACGCCTAACTTGTCGATAGAAATAGGTGAACTTGTTTTAAAAAACCCTGTTATCACTGCATCCGGGACCTTTGGTTATGGAAATGAGCTTGATCAATTTATTAATCTCTCATCTTTAGGGGCCATTATAGTTAAGGGATTATCGCTAGAACCCATGCCTGGTAATCCACCTTTAAGAATCGTTGAAACGCCCTGTGGAATTTTAAATTCAATCGGCCTAGCCAATGTTGGCATAAAGGCATTTATAAAAGAAAAATTGCCAGCTCTTTATGAAATCAAAACTCCTATTATTGCAAATATATATGGGCATTCAATGAGTGAGTATGCTAAAATAACAGAAATAATCGAAGATACTGAGAAAATAGCCGCCTTGGAAGTAAATATATCCTGCCCTAATGTTGAAAAGGGTGGTATGGCCTTCGGTACAGACTCATATACCGCTGCCAAAGTGACAGAGCATGTTAAAAAAAACACAACAAAGCCTGTCATAGTGAAACTAACCCCCAATGTAACAGATATATCATCGATAGCAATTGCGGTTGAGTCTGCAGGAGCGCAGGCCTTATCAGTAACAAATACAATCTTGGGAATGGCGGTGGATGTTCCTACTAGAAAACCAAAGCTTGCGAATATAATAGGAGGGTTGTCGGGGCCTGCAATTAAGCCAATAGCCCTTTATCTTGTCCATAAAGTAGCAAATAGGGTGAAAATTCCAGTAATTGGCCTTGGAGGAATTATGAATTATGAAGACGCCCTCGAATTTCTTATAGCAGGCGCTACTGCCATACAAATTGGTACAGCGACTTTTATAAACCCGAAAACAGCGATAGAGGTAGTCGATGGCCTTCATAATTATTGTTTGAGAAAAAAAATATATGCTATTAACCAGATAACAGGTAGTCTAAAAGAATATGGAGAAAGTAATGAAAAAAGCTGAGATTGAAAAGTTAAGTAAAAGATTAATCAACAAACATAGGCTTGTTTGGGATGAGATAAATGAAAAGGAAAAGGAAATAATTTTCAATTTTGACAAAAAATATCAAAATTTTTTAAATAAAGCCAAAACAGAAAGGGAGGCTGTCAATGAGATAACCAGAATTGCCCTTGAAAACAATTTTTCATCAAAGCCAAATAAAAAAGGTCCAATAAAGCTTATAAAAACATTCCAGGGAAAATCAATTGCACTTTCTGCATCAGGAAAGATGCCCATAGATGAAGGTCTTAACATAATTGTAAGTCATCTGGATTCTCCCAGGCTGGACCTTAAACAAAACCCTCTTTATGAGGATATCGACCTTGCCTTTATGAAGACTCACTACTATGGTGGTATAAAAAAATTTCAATGGCTTACAAGACCTCTTGCAATCCATGGAAGGGTAATCCTATCAGATGGTAGATTTTTAGATATTGTTATTGGTGAGGATGACACTGATCCTGTTTTTACTATAGCAGATATTTTACCTCACCTGGCAAAGAAGGTCCAAGACGATAAAAAGGTTTCAGATGCGTTTGACGGAGAAAAATTAAATCTTATAGTTGGCTCCATTCCCCTGGGCAATAAGGACACAAAGGAGCGATTTAAACTCGCGGTTCTTAAACTGTTAAACGAGAAATTCGGTATTATTGAGGAGGATTTTATAAGTGCAGAGCTAGAGGTTGTTCCAGCCGGCAGAGCTAGGGATCTTGGATGGGACAGAGGGCTTACAGCTTCTTACGGCCAGGATGACCGCTCATGCGTTTTTACCAGCTTGCAGGCAATGATGGACATAAAAAATCCTAAAAATACATCACTCGTACTCTTTGTTGATAAAGAGGAAATAGGCAGTGACGGGGCAACAGGTGCTAAATCAAAATTCCTGGAAAGCGTGCTGGCAGATTTAATGATAGCTAATAACAAAGAACCCCACTATCATGATATTCACAAAATTTTAATGAAATCCAGGGCATTATCAGCTGATGTAAATGGCGCCATTGACCCAGATTTCCAAGATGTTCACGAAAAAAGGAATGCAGCCCGCCTTGGGTATGGCCTTTGTGTAACAAAATTTACCGGGTCTGGAGGAAAATACAGTGCAAATGATGCAAACGCAGAATATATAGGCTGGCTAAGAAAACTTTTCAGAGATAATAATGTAATATGGCAGACTGGAGAACTCGGAAAAATTGACGAAGGCGGTGGCGGAACTGTCGCGAAATTTCTGGCAGTTTACGGAATGGAGATTATAGACTGCGGCCCTGCTGTTCTTTCCATGCACTCACCATTCGAGATAGTTCACAAGGGAGATATCTATATGACATATAGAGGTTACAAGGCTTTCCTCGAATCATAAAATTACTTATATTTTGACTACAAAGGTAAAAAACAACGAAATAACGCTGCTAAGGCTATGTAGACGATTTCCAGCTAATTGCAAGCACCACACCGTGTGCAATTTCCAACATTACATCCAGGAGACTCTGTAGATGACAATGCAAGCCTATATTCCTCCTGGAGAAAAGGTTTCTTTATCTTATTGTCGATGAAATCCCATGGGAGCCTTTCGTTAATATCTTTATCCCTATATACAAAAAAATCTGGGTTGACATCTGAGGATCTAAGCGTTTGCTTCCAATTGCCCCCATTTTTATATGTTGTTAATAGCATTCTCCCTACACGCCTATCACCTAGAGAAAGCAAGGTCTGAATGTAAGACCATTTAGGTATGTCAAAGCCAGCGCTAACACCTCCCTCCTTGGACAGGGCCTTATTTAAAAACCTTTGCTTTTCCTTAAGAGATTCTATTGTATCCATTGGCAACCATTGAAAAGGAGTAAAGGGCTTTGGAATAAAGCAGTTAACACTGAGTCTTATCCTGCCAATTCGTTTTCTCTGTCGGCTCTCCTTTACTATACTGTGACGTATTAATTTAACCAGGTTAACAATAGACTTTATATCCTCCCTTTTTTCGGTTGGAAGACCAATCATAATGTATAGCTTTATATGGAAAAAACCCATTTTAGTAATAAGTATGACTGCATTAATAATGTCCTCATTTGTAATCTTTTTATTTATGACTCTCCTCAAACGCTCACTGCCAGTCTCAGGAGCAATAGTAATGGTTTTTTGACCGCTTTTCTTTAAATTCTCTACGAGCCCCTCCGTCAATGAATCCGCCCTCATAGAAGATGCGGAAAAACTACCGCCATTCTCAATAATAAAACTCGTTATGTCCTCTATCCCTGGCACATCAGAGATTGATGGGCTTACAAGACCTAATCTTACGTTTGCCGTTAACATGTCTTTTAATGACTCAATCAATATTTCCTTTTCTAAAATTCTAGGTGGCCTATAGAAGTATCCGGCAGCACAAAATCTGCAAGAATAACCACAACCACGATTTAACTCGACAAGCATAGTATCAGAAAACTCTGTTAGTGGAGTTACAATTCTCGACCTCAATAGCGGACCTTTGAACGGCATATTCTTTACAACCTCAACTTTAGCAGGCAAAGATGGTAACAGAGGCTCGAAGGAAGCTATCCATCCCTGTGAATTATATTCTACATGATAAAAAGAAGGGCAATAAACTCCACTTACATCCCTTGCAAGCACCTCAAGGGCATCCTGTTTTTTGAGTTCATATAATTGTAAGCCCATATATGCATCAAAAAACTTCTCCAAAATCACCTCGCCCTCACCGATTAAAAAACAATCTATAAAATCAGCAATAGGCTCAGGATTCATAAAGGTTGTTGCTCCGCCTGCTATTATTAAGGGGTAGCCTACTTTTCTATCTTTACTTAAAAGGGGAATATTACTTAAATCAAGTATTGAAAGCATATGTAGATAATCATTTTCAAAAGAAATGGAAAAGGCCAGAATATTAAATTGTGTAAGCGGCATTTGAGATTCTAAAGAAAGCAAGGATGTTTTTGTAGCTTTATACATAGAAAGCTCCTCTATTTCAGGCAAAAATACCCTCTCTGCAACTATTTTATTATTGTCATTAAGTATTCCATAGATTGCCTGAAAGCCAAGATTGGACATGCCAACAGTGTAATAGTTCGGATAAATCAGGGCAACGGACAGTTTTCCACCCCAACCCTTTTTTATTGTACCTCTCTCCCTTGACAATCGCTTCCTTAAGAGAGTGGCTATTTTTTCCATTAATCTGCTTGCTTTCTTAAGAATGTAGGGTAGTCCAAATCCGCCTTCTGGAAAACTCTATGAAATATCCCCTTCTTAGAGGGTATTAAATCTTGCTCCTGTTGATATTTTTCGCTATTGGCCAAGCGCCTCTGAAATGTCGGCTTATTAAGATCCTCTTCTGTCGTTGAATTCCAATTTTCATCTATATTTTCAGGGTCAATGCCTCGCAAGTTAATAATCTTTCTTTCCTTTTTATCTCCAATACCTGTCGCAATTACCGTTATACGTATCTCATCGCCCATAGTTTCATCAAATACCATTCCCCATATAATCTCCGCACTAGAATGTACCTCATCTTTCACAAAAGATGACGCGTCACTTATCTCATCCATACTCATCTTAGCAGAGCCTGTAATATTAATAAGCACACCCTTTGCCTGATCAATTGATATATCCTCTAACAAAGGACTATTAATTGCCTTTTGCGCAGCCTCAATGGCCCTCGTTTCGCCGCTTGCAATGCCGGTGCCCATTATAGCAGTGCCCATTCTTCCCATAACCCTTCTAACGTCAGCGAAATCGAGATTAATAAAACCTGGTATAATAATAAGATCGGATATGCCCTTAACAGCATATAGCAAAACATCATCAGCCTTCTTCATAAGCTCCAAAAAGGACGCACCTTTATCTCCCAGTGCCTTTAACCTCTGATTAGGGATAATTAAAAGGGTATCAACCTCCTTTTTTAGCTCCTCGATACCAAGAAAAGCTGTTTTCATTCTCTTTTCACCCTCAAAATCAAAGGGCTTTGTCACAACACCCACTGTGAGCGCACCTAAGTTTCTACTTTCCCTTGCAATTATTGGAGAAGCACCTGTGCCTGTTCCTCCACCCATACCTGCGGTAATAAAGACCATGTCAGAATCCTCTGCAGCAGCCCTAATTGCCTCTATACTTTCCTCTGCAGCCATCGTACCCTTCTCTGGATCTGCACCAGATCCCAAGCCATGAGTCGTATTTATGCCCAGTTGAAGCTTATTGATGCAAGGGCTTATATCAAGGGCCTGCTTATCAGTATTTGCATTGATAAATTCTACCCCTTTAAGGCCTGCGGCAATCATATTATTAATTGCATTGCCTCCTGCCCCTCCTACGCCAAAAACCTTTATCTTGGCACTTGAATCGGATTCAACAAATTCATATCTCATGATTTCCTCCTTTCCTCGATTATAGTTTTTATTTAGTAATGTCCGAGAATTTAAAAGTTACATGGTGTAACGTAAATGAATTAATGACTATTTCTCCTAACTCTGACTTAATCCCCATTTACAAACCATCTTTTCATTCTCGATATTACCTTATTGAATATATTTGTATCTCTTATCCTAAATTTCTTCTCACCATGCTGGGCATGGACCCCATGGAGCACTAAACCAACTGCCGTGGAGTACATGGGGCTATTTATAATATCTTTTAACCCACCAATATTAGTGGGATAGCCAATTCTTGCTGGCATATTAAAAATCTGCTCTATAACCTCTGGAACCCCTGGAAGAAGGGAGGAACCACCAGTCACAACTACACCGGAAATTACCAGGTCGTCATAGCCAGACTTGATCATTTCTTGCTGAATAAGCTCAAAAATTTCTGCAACCCTAAGCTCCAAAATTTCTCCAAGCAACTCCCTGCTTATAATCCTTGGTTTTCCTCCCCCTACGCTTGGAACCTCAATAGTTTCATCCTTGCCTATCAGTGAACTAAGGGCACATCCATATTTTATCTTAATCTTTTCTGCTTCTTTAAATGGTGTCCTGATTCCAATTGCCACATCATTTGTAAGATTATCACCGCCTAAAGCTAAAACAGATGTGTGTTTAATAGAGCCTTGTGAAAAAATCGCTAAGTCCGTTGTTCCTCCTCCAAAGTCTACTAATGCAACACCGAGGTTTCTTTCCTCATCTGTTAGCACAGCCTCACTCGATGCAAGGGATTCAAGAACAATGTCGTAAACATCCAAGCCTGCACGGTTTGCACATCGAATAATATTCTGAGCTGATGTAACTGCGCCAGTTACAATATGGACCTTGACCTCGAGACGAACGCCTGACATTCCTGATGGATCACTTATACCTGCTTGATCATCGACAATAAATTCTTGGGGGAGTGTGTGGATAACCTCTCTATCCA
>CAYMVB010000015.1:0-3324 GCA_964393665.1 uncultured Desulfobacteraceae bacterium
CGAGAGTATTGCGGTTGGCAGTGAGAGATGTATTGAGGCCACAAAGAGTATGCTCGGAATTAAGGCGAAAGGCCGGAAGATAATAGGCAGGGAAAAAAGCTATGAACTGCGGGAGGCTGCTGCATCTTATGGAGGCGATTTTGCCCCTGAAAATGGCCATTTAAGCCTTAAAAACGCCTATTATTGAAACGATTATCATCGAATTTCAATAGGATAGCTTGGTCCGACCCCGACCCAACCTTAATGAAATGAGCTCACGTATCTTTTCAATTGAGAAAGGGCTGTTAGGATTCAGGAACCCATAATGCCGTATCTTTACCCAGTTACATAGGGTTCCCTGTGGGAAATTTAACCGGGTGAATAAATCCTTAGTCACTGTGACAACACAGCCAGTATTGACGTAATTGCTCTTCGGTGATATCCTCTAATGGCTTATTATAGAAACGCTGCAGACGCAGAACTGAACTGGCATATAATTGCCTGCTTCTTTGTGCATACCCTGTTAACTGTAGATTTTCTGTAAAACGCTTGATTACATTGCTTATGGTATCTTTTCCTTTCTTCTTTTAACCTTGCCGAGGAGAAGATACCGACCTGCAAGCCGGGCCTGCCTGTGCGTTGCACGCAGACAGGCACGAAGATACCATGAGGTATGTAATCAGGCAATAGTGATTGAGGGCAGTTGATCTGCCGCGTAAGCGGTTTACGTGAACAAAATGATTGAGCAGATGCCTAAAACCGGGGCATTTCATAATCTTTGGCATATATGTATGCGTCTTTTTAATTTGAACTTATTGCCTTTTATTCGGCACTGCTCATCATTGGCGTTCGATTCCAATATCTCCTACCTCTCTATATAAATTCATTAAACTGTTGACATACACATTATTTACTGTAAATTGGTGTATATAAATACTAATGATAAGGAGGTGTTTATGAAGCGTACAAATATTGTTTTGGATGAAGACCTGATAGAAAAAGGATTAAAGGTCACAGGAATGAAGACTCGTCGTGCATTGGTGGATCATGCATTACGAGAATTACTGCGTAGAGAGTCTCAAAAAAAGATTTTGCAATTACGAGGTAAAGTCCGTTGGGAAGGAAACCTGGATGAAATGCGACAAATGAGATTTTCAGAATGATATTAATCGATACGACAGTATGGATTGATCTTTTTTTGGATCATGAAACACCTCAAGTCAAAAAACTAGAAAACCTTATATTACATCAAGAGGATTTATGTACTTGTGGTGTTATTATGACTGAGGTTTTACAAGGTATTCGTAGTGATCAAGAATACCGGAAAATCTTATCTGTGCTCACAAACCTTCTGTATCTGCCTATGGATCAATCAGTATTCATTCAATCTTCCAATATTTTTAGAACTCTGAGGAAAAAAGGAATCACTATCAGAAAATCAATTGATTGCATGATTGCCGCTGTATGCATAGAGCATAATTGTCTATTACTACATAATGATAGAGACTTTACATTTATTGCAGATTCATTTCCTTTGCAGCTCACTGACGATATTGATGGTTGAAAAAATCGAACAAACAAAGGATTAGCTCCGAGTCGAGGAACGAGTGCTCGAAACTAATCCATGGTTCAAGAAGCCGCGGGTTTTATGGAAAATGTTGGAAAGCTGCAGGACAGATTTAAAGGTTTTGCTTGGGGAAAGGTCAGAATAAATCTCTACAGTAGCGCATAAACGAAAACCCAGAAACATTTTGTGAAAAAGCGGGGTCTGCCGTTGACTCATGTTGAACATGGAGATAGAATCTAAGCCACGGATAAAGCATTAAAAATAGAATATCCAGAACCAAGAGAACTTGGGAACCTCCTTGACAAAATGGACTAAAGATCTTTCCTGCTTCCACGGCTTAATACTTTAGCAACACAGCCGATGGCGCTTAAAAACACCTATTCTTGGTGTGATTAGTGATTAAATATCAACAGGTTGGCTTCACCCGTCCCCAGGCCGCCAAAGTGCTGGATTCCAGGGCAGCCGATTCTTAGGGAGGCGGCAGCCCATCCAAACCCCCATTGACAGCAAAGCCCGTATTGACGTAAATCCTCTTCAGTGATATATTCTAAAGGCTTGTTGTAAAAATGCTGTAGACGTGGAACTGAACTGACATATGATTGTCTACTTCTTTTTGTATAACCTGCTAACTGTAGGTCTTCTCTAAAGCGCCTGATTACATAACTCATGGCATCTTCCTTTCTTCTTTTAACCTTGTCGGGGAGAAGATACCGACCTGCGAGCCGGGCCTGCCTGTGCGTTGCACGCAGACAGGCACGAAGATACCATGAGGTATGTAATCAAGCAACAGGGATTGAAGGGAGTTGATCTGCCGCGTAGCGGCTTACTTGAAGTGTGCCAGGGATAAACTGTTCTGGAGATGGTAGACGGCCTACCGAAGCCGGTTTTCAGGAACAGGCTTCAAACCGCCCTGAGCTGCTGTGGTAAAGAGCCATGGTAGTGAACGTCAGTGGAAAAGGCAAGGCGTATGACTTTGTTAGGTAGGTATTGAGGAAACGAACGTAAGTGAACCATTGATGGGGTGTCGAAAAATCGTATGTTGTCGTCAAAACCGGGGTGCTTCAAGAATTCCGGGATAAGCCCAGAGGGTGCCTGATGATTGTCTGGGCGGCGGCCGGCATAGAGATGGCGTGACCTTGATACAGGCTTCAGGATGGTTAAGTTGATAAGGAGGTTCAACTCGAAATGGACGAATTAAAACAGAAAATAGCATTATTCATAGATGCAGATAATGCCCCTGCGAATAAGTTTGAAGACGTTTTGAGCGAAGTAGCCAAATATGGCGTTGTAACAATAAGGAAGGCTTATGGGAACTGGAAATCGCCCACTCTAAAACCATGGGAAGATCTTTTACACGAATACGCAATTCAGCCGGTTCAGCAGTATGACCTGACAAAGGGTAAAAACGCCTCGGATATCGCACTTGTTATTGACGCAATGGATATTATGTATACCAAAAATATTGATGTAATGTGTTTTGTTTCATCCGACTGTGATTTTACGCCAATGGTCACACGTGCCCTTGCTGAAGGCAAGGTTGTTCTGGGATTTGGTGAGCGTAAGACCCCGGCTCCATTTGTGAATGCGTGTTCAAAATTTCTGTTTTTAGATCAGGAACCAAAGCAGAACGGTACGGTACAGACAAAATCAAAAAATATTAAATCCGACACCAAACTTATAAATTTATTGCGCCAGGCAATCGAAGCAACTGAGGAAGATAATGGTTGGGCAGCTCTTGGTCCGGTAGGCTCACATATATCGAATAAAGCCTCTTTTGA
>CAYMVB010000016.1:0-20536 GCA_964393665.1 uncultured Desulfobacteraceae bacterium
AAAAATCCTTGACGATCAAATATTTAATGTATATATTTTGGATATACATTGGGAGGTAATGATATGCTTGCAAAAATTCAAAAATGGGGAAATAGCCAAGGCATTCGCATTACAAAGGCATTGCTTTCAGACGCACAAATCAATGTAGGTGATGACGTTAATATTGCGGTAAAAGACGGATCCTTAATCGTCACCCCGGCCCAGAGAGCCCGCAAGAAATATAATCTCAAGGATCTTGTGGCGAAAATTCCCAAAGAACACCAAACCAAAGAAACCGATTGGGGAGAACCAGTCGGAGAAGAGGTCTGGTAAATGTCCGCCTATGTTCCCAAGCAGGGAGACATAATCGCCATTACATTTGATCCGCAAGCTGGGCATGAGCAAAAAGGTCGCCGACCAGCGTTGGTTGTCAGCAAAGATTTGTTCAATAGCAGCACAGGTTTGGCGATTGTGTGCCCAATTACAAATGCAGACCGCGGCTTCCCCTTTCACGTACCAATTTCAGAGGTAAGCAAGTTCACCGGTTTCGTCATGGTTGAGCAAGTAAAATCAGTTGATTTCCGAGCTCGCCTTGTCAGACGTATCGAGCGACGAAACGACGAACTGTTGTCTGAAGTACTGTCAATATTAGATGCTTGTATATATGAATAGGCCAACCAGGGCATCAGCAGACCGCAAAAAGCCGCGGCTGCTGATGCCGGGCGTTCCACTGGCATTGATAAAGGAGGTATACGCATGGACATGTGGAAGTTCTTTGACATCACGCATCGGGAGCACATTCTCTGCAATCCGATGAGTCTTGAGAAACTTGAACAGCTTATCACACTTCTGCCTCTGAAACCTGGGGCACGCGTGCTTGATATCGCCACTGGAAAGGGCGAGTTTCTTATCAGGCTTGCAGAGCGGTGCCGACAAATGACAGGGACAGGAGTTGATTTCTCTCCCTACTGCATTGCTGATGCCCACAAGAAGCATCAAGAACGTGTTCCGGATGCCCAACTCCATTTCTTGGAGATGGACGGGGCCAAGTATGTCCCAGAGACTTTAGAGAGCTTTGATCTGGTAGCCTGCATCGGTGCGAGTTGGATTTATGGCGGGCATCGAGGGACGTTGAACGCGCTGCAGAAGATGGCAGCCCCAGAAAGTTGGATCGTTGTGGGAGAGCCGTACTGGCGACATGAACCGGAAAGAGAGCATTTAGAAGCGATCGGAATGACACGGAACGACTTCGGAACACATTATCAGAATGTAGAGGTCGGGCGAGAGCACGGATTGGAGGCGGTCTACACACTCGTAAGCAGCCAGGATGACTGGGATAGATATGAAGGGTTACAGTGGTATGCTGCGGAAACCTGGGCGAGCGATCATCGGGATGATCCAGATGTGGAGACCGTGCTGAAGCGAGTGCGTGAGAGCAAGACAGCGTATCTGAGGTGGGGACGAGAAACGCTGGGGTGGGCGATTTATGTGTTCAAGAAAGGGGGGTATAGCACATTTCTAGTTGGCTAACTCGCCTTATTGGGCATGCCCATGACGAGCCAGATGAGAAAAGAGGCATCACCGCCTCCGAACAAGCCGTTCCACCGGATCGGCGGGAAAAGGCGCCCGCCTCCCGTTGAACTTCACGTTGGCCTAAAGAGAAAATGGAATGAATGTATTTCAAGAATTCAAACGCTTGGTGAAGGAATTTGAGAATCAGAGGGTGAGGTACGCGCTTGTCGGTGGTGTCGCAATGGCATTTTATACTGAGCCGCGATTCACCCGCGACATTGACCTCCTCATCGACACTGACGACTTCCACAAGGTCAAAGGCATTTTGGAGAAGGACGGATATTTCGAATCCGCATCGCCATGGACATTCAGGAACGTGGCCATCCAACTTCATCGATTTCTGAAGGTTGTAAACGAAGAAGACGAAATGCTGATTGATATTCTTGTTGCCAAAGATGAGGAGGTCAGAGAGGTAATACGGAATGCTGTGGAAGCTGAATCCGAAGAAGGAAAGGTGATGCTTGCGAATAGGAAAGACTTGATCTGGCTCAAAAAGACGAGGGACTCGAAGCAGGATCAGGCAGATATAGAGAAGCTGACAAATGACAAAGATTGATAAGGTTCTTCAAAAACTAAGTGATCTTTACGAGTTCAACCGAAAGATCAAGACCCACACGTTGAAGGAAAAGGCCAACGGCTTCCAGCGGACGCAAAAAGCCGCGCCGCTGAAGCCGGGCGGTTCGACCTCAAAATATCACTTCTTATGTTGACATATGGCACACATCGTGTTTAAATACTATTCATGACATACTATAAATGGAATCACGAAAAAAGCGAGAAACTTAAGGCTGAACGCGGTATTGGTTTTGAACAAGTGGTGCTGCACATTGAGCGCGGTGGCCTTCTCGATTTAGTTGAACACCCGAATCAATTTAAATATCCGAATCAACAAATGCTGGTTGTCAAAATCAAAGATTATGCTTATCTGGTTCCATTTGTTGAGGATGAAGAAGCCAAATTTTTAAAAACAATAATTCCGAGTCGAAAAGCGACTCGTGAGTATTTAGGAGGACGAAATGGCTAACATAAAGCTTGATAAGGAAGAAAAGGATATTCTTGATAGTTATGAACGGGGAGAATGGAAATCCGTAAAAAACCTTGAAGAAGAAATCGAAAAACATAGAGGATACGCACGTCAGACTTTAAAAAAGGATAAGCGTGTAAATATTCGGATCTCATCCATGGTACTTGAAGAGCTTAAAACAAGGGCTGTTGAAGATGGCATGCCTTATCAAACACTAATATCCAGCATCCTGCATCGATTTGTTACAGGAAGGCTTATTGAAAGACAAAAGTCGAACAAATAAAGGCTTACTTGAACCTGTCACTGGTGCGGACACAAAAAGCCGTGCCGCACAGCTCCACGTTATCTCTTCACTTAAACATATCATCCATGATTAATTCTCATGTTGACATATACGATAATATTGATATACTATAGCTATATTTATCCACATTAAAGGAGTTTATTATGCGCACTATACAAATGACCCTTGATGATGAGCTTGTAAAAACGGTCGACGCCATTTCAAAAGAGCTAAACACATCTCGCTCGGCATTTACTCGACACGCATTGCAAGAAGCGGTCAAACAGCACAATGTTGAACGTCTTGAGTTAAGGCATCGCCAGGGATATGCGGTTCACCCCGTAAACAAAGAAGAGTTCAATGTCTGGGAAAAAGAACAGGATTGGGGGGATGAATGAAAAGAGGCGAAATCAGATGGTACAAGTTCAGGGCTCCTGATAAGAAAAGACCGGTATTAATTTTAACCCGTGATTCTGTTTTGGAATATCTCGGAGAAGTCACAGTGGCGCCTATTACATCCACGGTTCGGGATATCCCAAGCGAAATATTTCTTTCTAAACAGGCTGGAATGCCAAAGGATTGTGCAATAAACTTCGATCATATTCAGACAGTATCAAAAGGAAGGATTGGGTCGCTTATAACAAAGCTATCTACAGATAAATTGGAACAAGTGCGGAATGCTGTACAATTTGCTCTAAATTTATAAGAGATAACATCGTAGTAAAATAGTGAAATAGGGACGCTGTTAACTTATTAACTTGATATGGAAGGATAAAAAGAATAAATACGGGGGTATGCCAAGACAATCACGACTAGATACTGCCGGAGCATTCCATCATATCATGGCCAGGGGTATTGAAGGCTCAAAGGTATTCCGCAGCGATAATGACAGGAATAATTTTCTTGAGCGCTTGGGAGGAATCCTTCAGGAGACAAATACGATATGTTATGCATGGGCGTTGATTCCAAATCATTTTTTATGTTGAGCTCAAACATAAATAATGGTTGGGCATAAAACAGTAACCGGCTATTTTTATATTAAATAACCCTGCCCATTCTTTTAGGGTTTCAAGAAATAGTCTGTAATCATTTGGTTCGGTATAAATCTCTTCCTTACGCCTTCCCCGATTCATGACATGATACCAAGCTCCGGGATATTCTATTCTTAATGGCCTCGACATAATCTGCTTTTCTATTACAATTGTAAGCAAAAGTGAACCGGAGACTTTCATGACCCCTTTCACTATGCACTAGATTTTTCAGGCTTCTCTTTTACAATCTCATTGATCTATTCTTTTTAAAATCTTTTAGTTTAATGTCTTTGCACCTTTTTTCCCTTGACATGAAACAATAGCTTGTATATATATAAATGATATTTCTATATATACAATTGGAGGCATTAATGAAGACTCTCATAGATATACGAGACGACCTGATGAACGAGCTCCTAAAGGAAGCAAATACACAAGTTAAAAAGGAGGCTGTTATTTTAGCTATAAAGACCTTTCTTAATATAAAAAAGAGGGAAAAATTAGCCTCTCTCATAGGTCATTACGAATTTGGGTATTCCCTGGAGGATCTAGATGAAATGAGGAACGATGGGTAAAGTTATCATAGATACATCTGCATGGATAGACTCATTTCGGCCTGCTAGCAATAAGCCATTAGGCCGTCTTGTGAAAGATTTGATTCTTAAGGGGGATGTCCTGATTCCGGGGGTCATAAAGACGGAGCTTTTGAGAGGAACCAAGAATGACAAGGAATACGATCAATTAAGTGAATTATTGGAAGGTCTGGAATATCTCCCGGTGCGTGAAGGATTTTGGGGGAAATTGTCACAATTCTCCTTTGGGTTATTTAGAAAAGGCGTTGCAGTACCATTAATTGATACTTATATTGCTTTGGTCTGTATCGAAAACGATGTACCTCTTCTACATCGTGATAAGCATTTTAATCTAATAGCCCAAAAATCCCCGCTAAGGTTGCTATCTGATGACAATGAAGACGGGTAATGGGATTGAGGAGGGAGAGGGAGGAATAGAGGGCCAGCCTTAACTATTGACAAATTACAATAACCTTGCTACTTAGTCTTTATAATAAAGCATGTGTATCAGCGATTGGTGGATTGGAAATATATCGAGCCTGTGAAAAAATAGTTTATCTTTACAACAAGTAAGGCACCATCATATTATAGCCCTTGTAAACGATAAAGGTTTCTACAGATTGAACATCTTTAATCTTTGAAACCTCATTTGCATAAAAATCAAGAAGGCGGAATTCTTCATTAAAGAGGGCTATTACTATCAAATCAAATCTCCCTGTTACAACTCCCACGGATATAACACCTTTTATCTTGCTAAACTCCTCACCTTTGCTGATAAGATCCATAGTGCTCAGCTTTACCCCAATAATAGCACTTCTATGCCCAGGGATCGCTTCAGGGTCAACCAGGCCTCTAATATTCAAAACACCCTCTGCAGTAAGCTTGTTTATCCTTGCCCGCACTGTATTCTCAGATACCCTGAGCGACTTAGCAATTTGCCTTAACGACTTTCTCCCGTCTCGTAAATGCCTTATTATGGCAATATTGATTTCATCCATTTTCATCTACAAATTCCTTTATCTACATGAGAAAAATAATAGTTACTAATGATCCAAAAAGTTAAGCCATAAACCATATGATTTAATCCTCTATAGCGGTAATATCAACGTTTAACTCATTTCCAATAGTATTTAACCCTTCATCAAGCTGCGCACCGGACAAGCTCCCCGGCACTTCAATTTGGATGTCAATGGTGTACATAGAAGCACCAGTTTGAGGTGAGTGACTCATCCTTGAATCAAAACTAGATATATTGACATCATGCTCTGCGAGGTAGCGACTTATCTTATATACTATGCCCGCCTGGTCAAGGCCCTCTACATGAAGTGTTTTATTTATGGTGTGTTCCTTGGGCTTGGGGATTTCAGGGCTTATCTCCCTGACAAAGGCCGAAATCCCCTTATCTTTTTCAAGTCTTCTACATTCCCTCAAAAGGCTCTTTTCCAATGGCTCCCCCGTCGAATCATCCTCCACACCTTCAAAAAGGAAAATCATGGCAAACTCATCCGAAAGGTTTGTCATTGTTGAGTCTTCAAGGTTACATCTATTTTCATAGATCAATTGAGAAATGTCTGCGATAAACCCTGGCCTATCCTTTCCAAATGCGGTCATAATAAATCTTTTTCTCATAGAATACCTCCGTTACAGGATCCCTGGAAACTTCTATATTCTCATACAATCATGTAATGTATTTGTAATACAAGGCCGTTCATAATGATACATGTACAAAAAATTAAAGAGGGAAATAGCTCCATGAACAAAAGTCAATTTACTGACATTAAATCTCACCTTCAATTTTCTGCCTTACATATCTACGATACATATCCCTCGCATTATAGGAGCTCCGTACAAAAGGGCCACTAAAGGCCTCTGCAAATCCAATTTCAAGTGCTATTTCCCTCCACTCGTCGAATTCTTCGGGTGTAACAAATCTATCTACCTCCAGGTTTTCCTTTGAAGGCTGAAGATATTGACCTATAGTGAGCATGGTAGTCCCTGTCTGATAAATCTCTTCCAGGGTTTGCTTTATCTCACTTCTTTTTTCTCCAAGACCAAGCATTAGACCTGATTTGGTAGGAATAGATGAATTGTGTTTATTTACACTTCTTAGAATTCCTAAAGAACGTTTATAATCTGCTCCGGGTCTTACAGCGTGATAAAGACGAGGCACTGTTTCAATATTATGATTCAGAACATCCGGCAGGGCATCCAAGACAGTTAGCAGGGACTTCTCTTTGCCATTGAAGTCGGGAATCAGGGTCTCCACAATGGCATCCGGCATTTCATTATGTATTTCAGAAATGGTCATAGCAAACACGCCTGCCCCGCCATCTAAAATATCATCTCTTGTAACAGAGGTTACAACAACATGATCCAACCCCAACCATTTTGCGGCATTTGCAACTCTTTTAGGCTCTTCCAAATCAGGGTTTTTGCAGGCACCATGTTTTATCGCACAAAACCGGCAGTTTCTTGTGCACGTCTCTCCGAGTATCAGAAAGGCAGCGGTCTTATTTGAAAAACATTCCCACTGATTGGGGCACCTTGCCTCCTGACACACCGTATGAAGCAGGTTATTATTAAGCATCCTGCGGACATGTTCGTAAGCTTGCCCCCTGGGAAGCCGCTTTCGCAACCAGCTTGGTTTTTGAATACGTTTGTTTAGGCTCATGTTTAATAAAAGCGGAATGTCATTCTTGGAGTATCAATGGAAATTCCCTTAGAAAATCACCGGACTTCCATTCTGCTGCTTTAACCCCGAAAACTTCCTCCATGTGACTTACTATCCTGTTCTTTACTAGTTTTATATCAATATTCTTAACGCCTGCCTGTTTCAGTGAGGTCATAGAAATATCCTTCAGCCCACAGGCATTAATCCATGAAAAATACGTAAGCGAGAGATCAACATTAAGGGCCAGACCGTGAAAGGCAATTCCATGGCGAATAGCTAAGCCAATGCTACCCACCTTTTTCCCTTCAATCCAAACACCATGATTTAATGCGTTACGCTGGGCCTTAATTCCATAATCCTGTGCCACCCTTATCATCACTTCCTCAAGGCCTGAAACATAGTCAAAAACACCAATTTTATCAGTCCTTAAATCAATAATCGGGTAAGCAATTATCTGGCCCGGGCCATGGTAGGTAATATCTCCGCCTCTCATGGTTCGAACCACCGGAACTCCCATTTCTTTGAGTAACTCCGGTGAGGCCTTAAGATTTTCAAGACCTCCATTGCGGCCAAGGGTATATACTGAAGGGTGCTCTAACAAAAGGACCGTATCCTCTCCGAGGTTCCCTTCATATCTTGCTTGCACCATCCTATGCTGCAAATCAAGGGCAGCCATGTAAGGCAACAAGCCAAGATCCACAACTCTCCACATATGGATTGGCCAAGCTTTTCCAGCAGTATTATTTCCCATCTTAAAATACGGCGGTATTATCTCGCCAAATAAGGGTTACGGGCAGCCCCAGTCTCGTCCATTCTCCTCGACCTTGGTAGTATGGGGGCCTCAAAAAGTAATTTAGGGTTTTGACTTGCCTCATTGGCAATCTCCCTGCATGCCCCGATAAAAAGATCTAAGGTCTCCTTGGATTCGGATTCCGTTGGCTCCACCATGATTGCACCATGCACAACAAGCGGAAAATACACGGTAGGTGGATGAAAGCCGTAATCCATAAGCCTTTTTGCAATGTCAAGTGTTGTAACCCGGTATTTTTCCTGAAGCTTATCGGAAAAAACACATTCATGCATGCATGTTCTGTCATAGGGAAGATAAAAGATATCTTTCAATTTCTCCTTCAGGTAGTTCGCATTAAGAACGGCTAACTGGCTGGCCTTTTTAAGTCCACTACCCATGCTACGTATATAGCTGTATGCCTTAATCAATACGCCGACATTCCCATAAAATGCATGTAATTTGCCAATGGAGTCCGGGAAATCTTCTGATAAGACATAGCTTCCATCTTTCTCAACTATCCTCGGCACTGGCAGAAAAGGTTCCAACCTTTTTGTCACACATACGGGGCCGGAGCCAGGGCCTCCCCCTCCATGAGGCGTTGAAAATGTCTTGTGCAGGTTCAAATGCATAATATCAACCCCTATATCCCCCATATTTATAATCCCCATAACAGCATTCATGTTGGCTCCATCAACATACACAAGCCCCCCCTTTGAATGGACAATGTCGGATATCTCCCTGATATGTTCCTCAAATAGCCCTAATGTGTTGGGGTTAGTTATCATAATTCCAAGGGTATCTTCATCCATAGCCACCTTGACACGCTCTGCGGAAAGGATTCCCTGTTCGTTTGATTCAACTGGTATAGGTGTAAAACCACATATGGCAGAGCTTGCGGGGTTGGTTCCATGAGCGGTATCTGGAATAAGGATTTTTTTTCTTTCAGATCCTGAATGTGCATGAAAGGCCTTTGCAATCATCATACCCGTGAGCTCACCTTGGGCGCCCGCGGCTGGCTGGAGTGTCACGGCTGGAAGGCCGGTAATCTCAGATAAATAGCCCTCAAGGTGAAACATCATGTTAAGTATACCTTGGGAAAGCTCGAATGAGAGCATAGGGTGTGACGATGCGAAACCATGCAGGGAGGCCTGCCTTTCGTTTACCTTGGGGTTATATTTCATGGTGCATGAGCCGAGGGGATACATACCGCTGTCAACACCATAATTCCATTGAGATAGCCGTGTATAGTGTCGAACAACATCTAATTCGCTTAAATCCGGCAACTCTGAAATATCCCCCAAAGAACTCGAATCCATGGGAAAGGCATCAACATCTCTTGCAGGCATTGAAAAGCCTGACCTTCCCTTTTTCGCCTTCTCCCACAGGAGTGGTTCATTGAGGGAAAGTCCCGTTGTTGCCAAGTGCTCTTTCATGATTTCACCTCCTTAATAAAGGCATCCATATCCTCTCTGCTATTCGTTTCAGTGGCGCACAGCAAATAATGGTCTGCCAGCTCTGGATAAAATGATGAAATAGAAATACCTGCTATAATCTTCTTTTTTAAAAGCCCCGCATAGGTTGCCTTAAAATCCGGTGGAAATTTCACCACAAACTCATTAAAGGTTGGGGTGTCAAATGGAATTACCGCCCCAGCATCCATAAGTCCCTTTTTTAAATATTCGGCCTTATCATGGTTTAAGGCTGAAAGCTCTCGTAAACCACTTCCACCTGTAAAAGCAAGATACATGGCCATAGTGAGGGCACAGAGCCCTTGATTAGAGCATATATTTGATGTTGCCCTTTCACGGCGTATGTGTTGTTCTCTGGTTGCAAGGGTCAATACAAACCCTCTTTTTCCTTCCTTGTCTTTTGTCTGCCCTACAAGTCTTCCCGGCATACTGCGCAGGTATTTTGTCTTTGAGGCAAATACTCCCAGACCTGGCCCACCAAATGACTGAGGAATACCAAGGCTTTGTCCCTCGCCGCAGGCGATATCCGCACCAAGCGAGCCGGGGTTTTTAATAAGGCCATAGGCCAGCGGCTCAGAAAAAACCGTCACAAAAAGTGTTTTTTGATCTGCGTGTATCTTTTTACCGTGGGATTTAAGGTCCTCTATGCATCCAAAGAAATTTGGGGATTGAATTGCTACTGCAGCAAATTCCTCAAGACTGTTGAGGTTCGAAAGATCTGTTGTGCCATTTTGCTGAAAAGGAAGTTCAACGATCTCATAACCTGGGGCGCTAAGATAGGTTTTAACCACCTGACGGTAAAAGGGGTGGATTAGGCGGGATATTGCCACCTTCCTTCTCTTGGTTATTCGTATTGCCATAAGCAGGGCCTCAGCCAATGCAGAAGCCCCGTCGTACATAGAGGCATTTGCTACATCCATTCCTAAAAGCATAGTAACGAGAGTTTGATATTCATATATTCCCTGCAATGTTCCCTGACTTATCTCAGGCTGATACGGTGTGTATGCTGTATAAAACTCACTTCTCCCTATTAACTGCCTTAATGCTTCAGGAATATAATGGTTATAGCTTCCAGCCCCTAGAAAAATTTTGTACTCCTGGGGCACAGCCATTTTTCTTGCCAGGTTATCCATGTGATCGTTAAGCTCCCATTCGGTCAAAGGCTCTGGCAGATTAAGCTCTCTTGTGCTTCTGCAGTCCTTTGGAATAACATTAAAAAGATCATCAAGGCTCGAACGGCCAATTTCTTGAAGCATTTCATGAATATCTTCATCTGTATGAGGTAAGTAGCGCATGGCTTTTATCCTTTTAACATATTACGGTAGGCATCCTTTTTCATTAATAAATCTATCTCGCCCGGATCATTTGGCTTGATCTGTATCATCCAGCCTCCAGTATATGGCTCATTGTTCACCATCTCGGGATGTTCAGCAAGGTTTTGGTTAGTCGCTTCGATTTCACCCCCGACAGGCATATAGATTTCTGATACTGTCTTTACTGACTCCACCGTTCCGCACTCCTCACCTTTTTCAAATTTTTTTCCAATTTCAGGCAACTCCACAAAAATAATGTCTCCTAATTGGTCTTGTGCGTAATCAGATATACCCATTCTTATAAGATCACCCTCCTGTCGAGCCCATTCATGGTCATCAGAATATCTAACGTTTTCCGGCAATTCCAGTTCGTTGATCTCTTTCATTTTTCCTCCTTCCGTAAATAATTTATTCTTAAAAGCCTATATCGACTAATCCCATAGGTTTATATGCCAAGGCCTTATAGACTATCCTTTTTCAAAAACCTTGTTATTTATAAGAGCATTTGCTGTATGTGTTTTCTTGCAGTGAGATTAGGCCGGATATTTTTGACAACCCTGACCGTTATAGATCGCCTCGTATCCCGTAGCTTTAAAATATGCCCAATCTCAAGCTCATATTGCACTTTGATAAAACCACAGCTAAGTCCTTCGGGCTTAAATCCTTCCGGCTTATCAGGGCTGGCAATGCTATAAATCTTTCCTTTTACAGTACCTATGCCCATATCCGAAACGCAGGTCAGTACCTTGCCTATAACACGATCATTATTATCCAGCACCTCAGTCTTCTCGGACACGGTCACCTTTCTCGGATCATTCCCGACAAAGGCATAGGTATAATCTGCATTCCTGCCACCCTCAAGAGCACGGGATCCTACAAATTCTTTAGTAAATCCTGTAGAATCTGAATTGTAGGGAAGAACAAATTCCCAAGGATTCCTTATAAAAGGCCAGCTTCCTATATCCTGATGTGATAGCGGAAGCAGTGCACCGGTTCTCAGTGAATCCCTTGATGCAAGGCCACAAGGGATAAGGCCGAATTCCTCGCCTTCTTTAACCACCATCTCCCAAATTTCAATAAGCTGGGAAGGCAATGAGAATAGTTCGAACCCAAATTCTCCTGTATAACCTGTCCTTGAAAGAAGTATGTCAAATCCATTCTTAAGTGCAACTCTATCTTCCGTCGTAGAAGGTTTATAAAAATCACCTTTAAAGGAAAAATAGGGAAAATTTTCATACACTCTTTCAGGTCTTTTCAAGATTCTTCTCAATATTTTTGCGGATGATGGCCCCTGGATATCCAGTTTTCCCACCTTGTCAGAGAAATTTTTTATGCTCACATCCATATAATTACTATAGTGTAAAAGATGTTGTGCAACTATTTCACCCATGCCTGCGTTCACTACGCACATATATCGTCCATTTTCTGCCTTATATATGACAGCATCGTCAATAACCCCACCGCTTTCATCAAGAAAAACCCCGTATATGCACCTCTTGGGGATAGAAGGGCCGTTCGGCATAAATCCGCTACATTTTTGAAAGTCCCTGGTAAAACAAGACTGCAGGAGCTTAAAGGCGTCTTTTCCTTCTATCATAATGACTGCCATATGGCTGGTATCAAAGGCCCCAGCGTTGGTAAGGACCTTACTATGTTCATTTTTAGCAGACGAATACCAGAGAGGCATTTCATATCCTCCGAAATTCGCCATATTGGCACCATGCCTTATGTGCCAGGAATTGATCGGTGTTTTTTTAATAATGTGTAACAATGTTTTCCCCATGTAAAATATGTCACTAAATGAAAATTACATACGTCTTATAAAATTTATTATCCATAAAATTGTGATATTGTCAATATAAAAAGGAAATAATAATGAAAAGCTAAAAATAATTTGCCTTATATTCTTAAATATGCAATAAGAGCAAATATTACGAAATGATTTCATGCATTCATTTTGATTAGCTCATAGATAAAATTTCACCTGATATTCAAAATAATAAACTGTGAAATTTGATTTGTAACATGCATTAAGCCTTGATATTCCATGCAAAAAAAGCAGGATCGTCATTGATAATGTCTCACGTGCTCTTTACTGTAATCTCTTATATGAATATGTCTCATATCCTCATAGGAAAAACTAAACCATGGAGGTTCATCAATGATAAATAAGATTGTTGTGTTAGGTGCTGGGTCTGGTGGATATGTAGCAGCGATTCGCGCAGCTCAATTGGGCGCCCATGTTACCGTGATAGAACATGAGCAGATTGGAGGCACCTGCCTGAACTGGGGTTGTGTGCCATCAAAACTATTAAAGACTACTGCAGACAAGATAAATATAGCTCATAGATTTGAAGAGTTTGGAATAATTACAAAGGGAAAAATTCATGTTGATATGGGTGTTCTTGCAGAAAGAAGGCGACGTGTGATCGAGACCCAACAAAGGGCAATTGAAATGCTGCTCAGGAAAAACAAGGTAACCTATGAGAGAGGAAAAGGAAGGATTCTTGGGCATGGAAAGATAGAGATAAGCACATTAAATGGAGAAAGGAAAATAATTTTATGGGATAAACTTCTCATTGCATCGGGTTCACGCATCGCTGAAGTTCCTTCACTTCCCTTTGACGGCAAAAGGATTATCTCCAGCAACGAAGCCCTTTTTTTAGACCATATACCCGCATCAATTGTTATAGTGGGAGGGGGTGTAATCGGCTGTGAGTTTTCCTCCATCTTTGCTGGACTTGGCTCCAAAGTAACTGTTGTAGAATCCATGGGTCGCCTATTGCCTCTACCATCAGTAGATGAGGAAAATTCAAAGGTGCTGCAGCGGGAGATGAAAAAAAGAAAGATTGACTTTTTTCTGAACCAAACCGTTAAAGGTGTGGAATATGAAAAGTCGTGCATATGTGCAAAAATCGGTCTATTTTCTTCTCATAATCTCGAGAAAGAAGGACCTGCAATCGTCAAGGCTGAAAAACTGCTGGTCTGTATAGGGAGGAGACCTAACACGGATGATATTGGCATTGATTCCATAGGGGTTAAAATGGATGAAAATGGATGGATACTGGTTAACAAAAAAATGAACACCAATGTTGAACATGTTTATGCCCTTGGTGATGTTCTGGGACCTGATAAAATTATGATGGCTCACGTAGCCTCTGCTGAAGGAATTGTTGCTGCAGAAAATGCAACAGGCGGACATAGCAGCATGGAATATAATGCTATACCAAGTGCTATTTTTACCACACCTGAGATAGCCGATGTGGGTCTTACTGAGGCACAGGCTATCAGTCAAGGCATAGAGATAAAGTGCGATGCTGTCTTGTTCCGAAATATTAGTAAGGCACATGTTATTGGCGAGATAGCAGGTCAGGTAAAAATGATTTCCAAAAGAGATACAGGAAGAATCATCGGAATTCACATTATAGGACCTCATGCAACAGACCTTATTGCAGAAGGGGTATTAGCCGTGAAAAGAGGCTGCACGGTTAAACAGCTTTCCAATGTAGTCCATGCACATCCCACACTTCCGGAGATAATGCTGGAGACTTCCTATAAGCTTCTCGGCAGGGCAATACATGGGTGAGGCCGTTAATTTTTTAACCAAGATTACGCAGCATTCATCCACTGCGTAATTTGGTTTAAACATTGCGCATTTTAATTAAATTTGGTAAGGGTACTGATTAAATTTTTAATATTACCAATGCGCTACGAAATCAGCTATCGATTTCTTATAGGCATAAAAGCCGGACATCGAAACACGGTGTTTTTTTAGAATTATTGAACATGATTTTTCTGAAATGGGGAGGAAATGGGCTTATCAAGAAGACAATTTTTCAAAGGCTTGGGGGGAATTCTTGTGGCGTCAGGGATTTATCGCTTTAAAAATACAAACTATGCAATGGCTAAAGAATCTAAAACAGCAAGGGACGGTAAAATCGGCATTACATGGCTCGGCCATGGCAGTTTTTTGTTCACATCACTCGAAGGAAAAAAGATTTTACTTGATCCATGGATCAGAACAAACCCTAATTGCCCTGTAATGTTTAAAAAAGAAGGCTCATTCGGCAATGTGGATTTTATTTTATGGACTCATGGGCATGTAGACCATTTCATGCTGCCAGATGCCAAGAGCCTTATAGCTCAATACAAACCAAAGGTCATTGCCCCATGGGAGCTCAGCTTTTTTATCAAGGCTCAGATACCAGAGGCCAATTGCCAGACCTTTGTTTTAGGAAATAAGGGAGCTACTGCCAATTTTGACGGCATAAAAATTACTATGACAGAGGCATTTCATTCATCAGGAGCCCAACTAACTGGATTTGAAGGGGTAAACAAATTTGTTGGTGAGGCTGCAGGGTATATAATTGAATTTGAAAACGGCTTCAAGGTCTACCACTCCGGTGACACTGCCTTGATGGGTGACATGAAAAATATTATTGGAGACTTCTATAAACCAGATCTGGCTATACTACCTATAGGAGGCGTTTTTACTATGGGCCCCAGAGAGGCAGCATTTGCAGTAAAGTTGATTCAGCCGAGGTATGCTATCCCTGAACACTTTGGTACATTTCCCGTTCTTGTGCAATCTGCCGACGAATTCGTAAGGGAGGCAAGACATTATGCCCCGGAAACAAAGATTATGGTTATCCAACCCGGTAAAGAACTAAAAATATAATGTGAGTTTAGTTGATGAGATACAATATAGGTTTTAAAAGAATCGACTTGTTTTCTAAAATAGCCTCGGTCGTATTGCTTACCTTTGCAATTGCTGTGGTAGTTTCCACTGCGGTGTCCATAAAGCAACAGGGCAAAATCATTAAGACAGAGTTGATTGCAAAGAATACAGCAATATCCAAACACCTGTCTTCAAGCATAAAAAGTGCGTTCTGGTCCCTAAACTGGCTTTTTGTAGAAAATCAGATGCAAGATACAACAAAGTCAAACGATACCTTATTCCTGAAGCTTATTAAGCCAGATGGTGAGGTTTATCTTTATTCCGGATCTAAGGATTGTGATAAGGATATTATTATCCCTGATGAAAAGGAGATAACAACCCAGGTAATTAAAGATTCAGTTTGCTCGAGTACCGGGGAAACAATTAAATTAATCATAACCCCTATTGAGGTAGGTGATCATAAGTGGACCTTAATAATGGGGCTTTCTCTCAAGACAGTGGAAGAGGCAAAACGTACTATCATTAAGGAAAATATTATTTTTGCAAGTGTCATTTTTTTATTAGGTGTCATAGCCTCTTTCTTGCTCACCAGAGGAATAACCAGGCCTATTAAGCAGCTTGTGGAAGGCACCGCGCAAATTGGAAAGGGAAACCTTGATTACAAAATAAAAATAACAAGCCACGATGAGATAGGTGACCTGGCCGATTCCTTTAACAAGATGGCTGACGACCTAAAAACCACCATGGCCTCCAGAGATCAATTGGCCAAAGAAGTCAGTGAACGCAAACATGCAGAGGAGGCTCTCAAGGAGAGCGAGGAAAGGTTCCGATCAATTGTTGAAAATTCTCATGAAGGTATCCTCATTGTAGATAACAACTATAAGCTCATTTACGGAAATGATAAATTTGGTGAAATATTAGGATACCCATTAGAGGAAATCATCGGCCGGGATTTCCGGAATTTCCTTGATGAGGAAAGCAAAGAATTCGTTGCAGATAACTATAGGAAAAGGCAAAAAGGAAAAAATTTGCCCTCCGTATATGAATTCAATATTGTCAGGAAGCACGGTGAAAAAAGACGCATGGAAATAAGCGTTACAGTGATCAATGATTCAAGGGGGATGCCGCAAACTATAGCCCAGATTTTGGATATTACGGATAAAAAAAAGCTGGAGTCCCAGCTAAAGCGGGCACAAAAGATGGAGACTATTGGAATCCTTGCAGGCGGTGTAGCTCATGACCTCAACAATATTCTTTCCGGTATCGTAAGCTATCCTGAGCTGATACTAACAGACCTTCCTGAAGATAGTCCTTTAATAAGGCCTATCTCAACAATAAAAAAGTCGGGCGAGCGGGCTGCAACCATAGTGCAAGACCTTTTGACGCTCGCAAGAAGAGGGCTTACAAATACTGAAATCCTCAATTTTAATACTATTATATCGAACCAATTAAAAAGCCCTGAATTTGAAAAACTAAGATCTCTTCACCCAAATGTCCAGATTGAAACAAATTTTGAAAGAGATCTCCTTAACGTCAAGGGCTCTGCAGCACACCTGTCCAAGGCAATAATGAATTTGTTAACTAATGCGGCCGAAGCCATGCCAAGCGGTGGTAATATTTCCATTTCAACAGAAAATATTTATATTGACAGCGGAATAATGAAGCATGAGTATATAAAAGAGGACGAATACGTAGCTATTGAAATCACCGATGAAGGCATAGGCATATCAACAGAGGACATAGACAGGATATTCGAGCCCTTCTACACGAAGAAGGTAACAGGAAGAAGTGGCACGGGACTGGGCATGGCAGTAGTCTGGGGAACCGTAAAAGACCATAGCGGCTACGTAGACGTTAAAAGCAGTGTTGGAAAAGGAAGTACCTTCACCCTCTATTTTCCTGCAACCAGAGAGCACTTGCCTGCGGATAAAACCCTTTTCAATATCCAGGATTATATGGGGAATAGCGAATTCATCCTGGTCGTTGATGATATTGAAGAGCAAAGAGAAATAGCATCCCTTGCTCTCAGAAAGCTCGGTTACCATGTATTAACACTATCAAGCGGCGAAGAGGCGGTAGAGTATATAAAAGATAATTCAGTTGATTTACTTCTATTAGATATGATCATGGATCCAGGAATTGACGGACTTGACACCTACAAAAAAATCCTGGATATTTATCCAGGGCAAAAGGCGATTTTTGTAAGCGGCTTTTCTGAGAATGAGCGAGTAAGGGAAGCACGTCAATTGGGAGCAAAATTATATATCAAAAAACCTTACACCTTGGAAAAGATTGGAGTTGCTGTAAGGGAGGAATTAAGAGGTAGAATGAACGTAAAAAAACAGCAACAAAAAGAAGGAGGCGAGAATGGAAGCAGGGGTGAGGGATAGGATAGAAATAGTAGAAGGTGACATCATAAAGATGGAAGTAGATGCAATCGTCAATGCAGCTAATAGCTCCCTCTTGGGTGGTGGTGGCGTTGACGGCGCAATACACAGGGCAGCAGGCCCTCAACTGCTTGAAGAAACAAGAAAAATAGGCGGATGCCCTACCGGAGAGGCCCGGGTGTCAAAGGGTTACAAATTACCGGCTACATGGGTTATTCATACGGTAGGTCCTGTTTGGTCAGGAGGAAACCAAAACGAGGATACATTATTAAGCAACTGCTATAAAAACTGCCTTAATGCAGCCGCTGAAATCGGCGCTGAAACCATCGCCTTTCCATCCATAAGCACAGGTGTATATAGATTTCCCCTTGAAAGGGCAACAAACATAGCCCTAAAAGAGGCAGTAAGCTTCCTTAGTAAAGATAAATCTATGAAAAAGGTCGTATTTGTATGTTTTGGAAACAAGGCATATAAGACCTACCAGGATACCATAAAAAAATATACAAATTAGCTGTGCCTATAGTTAAATATTCCATGCAAACCTTCATTTTATAAAAAACATGATTTCACTGTAATTCAAGCGCATATATGAAAAACATATAGAGTATTATTACATAAAGGGATAAATTACCATGTTTGTAGAAATACAGCACTCATCTTAACCAGCCATAACCTTGACCTGCCCTTTAAAGTCTCTTTCCTGTTTATGCCCTAAATTTTAATACCTGGAAAAATAACGGAGAATCTAAAAGACAGTTATGAACAACCACAAAGACATTTTAGATACAATTGGCAGCACACCTCTTGTTCCCATCAGGAATCTTAATAAAAATGCTACTATAAAAATTTTTGCAAAGCTTGAATATTTTAACCCTGGTGGATCAATTAAAGATAGGGTCGCCCTCTCCATGATAGAGGACGCAGAAAAAAGCGGTCAATTAACAACTGATAAGATAATAATAGAGGCAACCAGCGGAAACACGGGCATAGGCCTTGCCCTTGTAGCTGCTGTTAAGGGGTATAAACTAACCTTGGCTATGTCCGAGTCGGCTAGTGAAGAAAGGAAGAGGATACTAAAGGCATTAGGGGCTCATCTTATATATACACTACCCCGCCTCGGTACAGACGGAGCCATAGAAGAGGTTTATAAAATGGCCAGGGAGAATCCGGATAAATATTGGCTGGCAGACCAATATAGCAATGAAAGCAACTGGAAGGCCCACTATTACGGAACCGCCGTTGAGATCTGGCAACAAACGAAGGGTGAGGTAACAATGGTTGTTGCTGCAATGGGCACTACAGGAACCGCTATGGGAACCTCACGAAGATTAAAAGAATATAATTCAAATATAAAAATTGTTGGTGTGGAGCCATATCTCGGGCACAAAATCCAGGGTATGAAAAATATGAGGGAGTCCTACCGGCCTGAGATATTCAACGCAAAACTCTTGGACCACACTATTCATATTGAAGATGAGGAAGCCTTTCACATGGTCAGAAGGCTTGCAAAAGAAGAGGGTATGTTCGTTGGTATGAGCTCAGGGGCTGCTATGGCAGGTGCTTTAAGGGCAGCAAAAGATTTAGATGACGGAATTATCGTAGTAATACTACCTGACGGTGGAGAACGGTACCTGAGCACAAACCTTTTCATGGATAGAAAAAAGACAAATATTACCTTATATAATACGCTGAGCAGAAAAAAGGATGAATTTATTCCTATGAAGGAGGATAAAATCTCCATCTATTCATGCGGTCCTGCTGTATCAAGGTTACCCACGATAAGTGAGTGCAGGAAATATATAGCGGTAGATCTCCTCAGGCGTTATTTAGAGTATAGAGGGTTTACGGTTGAACACGTATTAAACATTACAGATCTGGATGATACTGCTATCCAGGGGTCTGAAGGCTCCAATGAGGATTTAAAGTCCCTCACGCTTAAAAACTACAAAGAATTTCTAAAGGACATGGACAGCCTCAGCATTAAAAGGGCGGCAAAGTACCCCTTTGCAAGTGGACACGTAGACGATATGATAGATGTCGCAGAGAAGCTTATGGACAAGGGGTTCGCTTATGAAAGATTGCGTTCAGTCTATTTTGATATCTCACGATACACAGAATATGGGCGTCTTTCAAGGGTAGATCTAAGTAAAATAAGGGTTGGAAAAACGGTTAATCTTGATCGTTATGAGAAAGACAACCCAAGAGACTTTGCACTCCTTAAGAGGTCGACCTTAAATGAGCTTAAAAGGGGCATTTTCTTTAACACAAAATGGGGCAATGTCAGACCAAGCTGGCACATAGAATGCGCCGCAATAAGCATGAAGTATCTTGGGGAAATATCTGATATTAATTTTGGAGGCGTTGATACGGTATTTCCACATAATGAAAATGTTATTGCCATATCAAGCGCAATTAATGGAAAGCCGCTGGCAAACTATTGGCTTCATAGTGAAATGGTGAAGGAAAAAAAATCATCACAAACACCTACCTCAAAAAAAATCACACTAAGAGATCTACTTGATAAAGGTTTTAGCGGTGGTGATATACGATACTGGCTTATAAGCATGCACTACAGAAAGGTAATTGACCTTTCGTTTTCAAAGATTTCTATAGCCGGCAACACCGTCTCGCGCCTAAATAAATTTATACATAAACTGCATACCTGCAGAAAAGGGCCTGCAGTGCCGGAAATCGATCAGATTATCTATGATTTAAGCCACAAATTTAATACTGAAATGGATAATGATCTAAATATTGCCCCTGCCCT
>CAYMVB010000017.1:0-5621 GCA_964393665.1 uncultured Desulfobacteraceae bacterium
TCTGTAATAGGGTTTTCTTATCAAAAGTTTGGGTAAAGCGGTGATTGGTCAATACGTATTTATTTATCTTTATTATCTAGAAACTTATAATCTTATGTAAAAGCCTTTCATTTAGTCTTTTCTGGAATAATTTGCGATTTAAACCTCCTGTAATTTTTCCTAATGCTCGGTAATTTACTTACTTATTTATGCCCGTCCCTGTCCTCCCATGTATGAAGATCTCCAATCACAAGGCCTGGCCTCAGATCAAATTTACCCATTTTTGCTCAAGGGTGATTTGGGTAAAAGGAGCTGCTGGACGTACTAATCTAACAAGAGACAGCTTAGATAGCATCAGGTAGGAACGCTTATTTATTTATACCCATTCCTATAAGTCCGTCCCTAAAAGTCCAGGGTGTTTTCTCCAATTGCTTAATATATGTTAGGTCTCCTAAGAGATTCCTCCCAAAAAGTTGACAGTAAGTTAAGCTACCATTAAAGAGATTCCAAAAAATGAATAGCTAATCAACTTTTTGCCTGTTTGGTTCCGGCTTGTGGCTAGAGGAAAAGCCCTCTTTAATAAGTGGCAAAGCTAGGTAGGAAAGTTACAATTTGAGGAAAAATCATCAATATGATTGCAGCAACTATCAATGCGGCAAGGAATGGAAATATACCTTTAAAAATGGTTTCAAGGGGAATATCTTGAGCAACGCCTTTAATTACATATACATTTATGCCAACAGGTGGCGTAATAGTGCCCATCTCCACGATTAACACAATGAGGATACCAAACCATATAAGATCAAACCCGAGGCCTTCAACCACTGGTAACAGAATAGGCACGGTGAGAACAATTAAGGCAAAGCCATCCATAAAGCAACCCCCAATCAAATGCAAGAGAACTATTAATCCCATAATGGCCATTGGGGGAATAGGCAGTGAGCTCACCCAATCTGATAAGAGAAAGGGTATTTTTGTTACGGCAATGAAATGACTGAAGATCATTGCACCTGTCACAATAAACATGACCATGCAGGTTATCAGAAGCGTGTCTTTTCCTGCTTCCACAAAGTTTTTCCAGGTTACCTTTCTCTTTATGAATCCAAGGATAAGGACTCCTGCCGCACCCGCTCCGCCCGCCTGAGTAGGACTGAACCAGCCAGTAAATAAACCCCCTATAACCAAGAAAAATAGGATTAGCACCTCAATGGCTGACGAAAGTGCCACAATCTTTTGTCTTAAAGTTGTGGCCAACCCTCCAGGTCCAAGGGCGGGTTTGCGTGCGCAGACAATTACTACTGTAATAAAAAAAAGACTGGCGAGAAGTAATCCGGGAAGGATACCCGCTATGAAAAGCTTGCCTATGGACTGCTCCGCTATAATTCCGTAAACTATGAGCAGCGCACTTGGCGGGATGAGTATGCCAAGGCTTCCGGCAGAGGCAACGCACCCTGTGGCCAGTGAATCGTCATATTTGTGTTTCTTCATCTCGGGTAACGCCACAGTGCCCATGGCAGCCGCAGTGGCATTAGTTGAGCCACAAATGGCTGCGAAACCAGCGCAGGCCATGATAGAAGCTATGGCAAGCCCTCCCCGCATTTTCCCTAGCAGGGTATAGCTCGCATCAAAAAGCTTATGGCTCATGCCTATCCTGAAGGCAATTGCTCCCATGAATACAAACATAGGAATCACTGTCAAGTTGTAGGAGGAAAAATTTTCAAATATGTCTATAGCCAACATTTCTAATCCTGCGCTGAATGAGACCAGGTATCCAAAGCCCAGAATACCGACAAAGGCCATAGCAAAGGCAACAGGAAATTCAATCAGAAAAAGCATAATCAGCACAAAAATGCCTACTAAGCCTACAGTAACAGGTGACATCTATTCATCAACTCCTTTTATTATGTGATAGAACTTAATGAGCAAGATTAACAACATGGGAACAAAGGCAATGGCAAGTCCGTAGGCAAAGGGTGCAAGGGGCACCTTGACCGTCAACGAGGCGTCTCCGAGGACATGCATATCAAGAGCGTGCACAAAGGCACGCCAGATAATAACAGCAAAAAAAAGGACGCATAACAAGTTGCTTATGCCTCGCACAAGCATCCGAAAGCGTTTCCGAAGCCGTAAAGTCAAAAAATTGACCGTGATATGACGATTCATAACTTGGGTCTGAGCCACAGAAAAGGCAATGACGACAAGACCCAGCAGGGAGGTTAAATCCATGGCGCCCGGAACTGGTTGTTTAAAGATTTTCGCCCCCACGATATCAACCGCCACTAGCCCAAGCATGAGAATGAGCCCAGCGAGTGCAATCCAATTAAACCATTGACTCAACCGCCTGGTAAATCGTTCAAAGGTATTCATGTAAATCTCCGTGAATAGGCCCTTATGGGATGCGCGGCACGGAGAAATGCCAGGCATCCCGAAAAACGCCTATGTCTGCTAATAAGGATTCACGCTTGCCACCTTATTCATCGTATTTCACGAGGAACTCCTTCTTATTTCTTGAGCAAATTCTCTTCAACCCAGTTGACAGAGGTTGAGATATCAGGCTTCCTTGCATCCCAGTATTTGATCCGTTCATCAAAATAATTTAAAATTTCTTTTGCGGGAAGACCCATAGCCGCTTTATCTTTGATATAATTCTCCCGCACGGATTGAACCGCACTCTCCCATTCAGCTTTTTGGGCATTGGGAATTTCAATCAGCTCTCTGCCAGAAAGACTCTGGAAATAATCTAATCCCTGCTTATCATAGTAATTCCAGACATACCCATGATAGTCGGAAAACTCAGCGCTCACCTCGTTAAAGATTTTTTGAATATCCGGCGGCAGGGAGTTAAACTTTTTCTTGTTCATGACTACGAATTGACAGCTAGATGTGGAAATGGGGGGTATGGTGACAAATTTAACCACATCCGCGTGTTTCCATCCCTTGAGGGTCTCCGGCACAGCAAACTGGCCTTCTACAACACCTTTGGACAATGCCTCATAAGCCTCACCCATAGCCATTGCCCGTGGTGTTGCTCCGAGAGCCTTGATCGTTAATGTTGCGCCGCCGCTGGTTCTTAGGACCAGCCCGTTCATGTCTGAAAGCTTTCTGATGGGCACTGTGCGAGTTGAAAGCACATTTCGTCCGGGTCCATGGAGGTAGAGCACGTGCACATCTTCATATTCCCTGAGTTTATACTTGTTCAAAAGGTCGTTATATACTTTACCTGTAACCCAGCCGCTACCCAGGTCCGAAGGCATCTCAAAAATCTGGCTTACTGGAAAGCGACCGCCCATATACAAGGGGCAGGACATGCCTAGATCTGATATGCCTTTAACTACCCCGTCATAGCATTTAGGTGCTGATGTTAACGTTCCGGCCGGATAAAGCGTAATTTCAACCCGTCCGTTTGTTCGCATCTTTATTTCTTCACAAAACTTTTCATTGAGAGCACCCTGGAGATGGACAACGGGAAACATCGTGCTAAAACTCAGTTTTATTGGTTTTTGAGCTATTGACTCACTACATGGCAAAAGTAGAAAAATTGCCAGAAACGCAAATAATATAGGAACGAAAAATTTTTCACTTTTCATTTTTAGCCTCCTTAATGTCAATTTCTTTCCATGTCTTGTTAATCTCAACTGTATATGATTTTTTTGACAAAAATCTCATCACCTCCTTTCATCTTGCATATTGATCTCACCTTCCATTTTTCTCTGACAGAGTTCAGCACCTTATTCCTCTAGTTTTCATCCCCAATCTCTGTTTCTCAACGCGATAACCCATTTCAACCCAATGGCATAGCAGTGGTCGCGTATCCCGAGGATCTATAACATCTTCTATATCAAATGCTTCTGCCGACCGAAAAGGGGATCCAAATGCCCGGTATTTTTCCTCCAAATCACTCAACAAGGCCTCTGGATCTTGTGATGCCTCTATCTCGGCTCGATGGGCCGCATAAACACCCCCTTCCACGACGATATTACCCCAGTTTGCGGAAGGCCAGAAGTAGCGCCAGTTCAATCCGCTGTAATCTTCCTGGCTTCCCCCTGCCACCCCATACGTCTTTCGAACATATATGGCAACATAAGGAATTGTGGCCTGATAAACAGAAAAAACAGACCTAACGCCTTTGCGAATCGTTCCATGTTCTTCTGCTTCTTTTCCAATGCGAAAACCGGGCTGATCTACAAGGTTAACGATCGGCAAATGAAATGTATCGCACATATCGACAAAGCGTTGGAATTTCTCTGCCACATCCCATCCAAATGAACCGGCCCAAAATTTGGAATCATTTGCAAGAACTCCAACCGGATACCCGTCTAAGCGGGCTAATGCGGTAATTTGAGCCCTACCGAAATCATGCCCTATTTCAAAAAGGGAGTTTCTGTCGAATATAAGCATTAAGATCCGCCGCATGTCATAAGTTTTTGTGGGATCTTTTGGTATAATACTGAGGAGTTCTTCTTCTCGACGCTGGATATCGTCTAATTCCTGATATTTTCTTTTGGGCATTTCCCACACATTAGGGGGCATGTAATCCAAAAACTTCTTGGCTTGCTGGAAGGCATCCTGCTCGCTATCCGCTACATTATCAACAACACCGCTTATGCGAGTGTGTATCTTATAACCACCGAGATCTTCCTTGCTTACCTTTTGACTAAAGGCCTGTTTCACCAGGGCAGGCCCCCCAACAAAGACCTGGGCTTTCTCTTTGACCATAACAGAAAAATGGGATGAAACCATGAGAAGCCCACCGGAGCCAGCTGTGGGGCCGAGTGCAATAGAAACAACGGGCACCATGGACATAATATTGACAAGATCTTTCATCGCAAGATCAGGCAGTGTAGGAAACTTAACATAGCCGAATTTGAGTATTTCTTTGATCGTACCCCCGGCGCCGTCCAATAATCTGACCATTGGGACCCTCAGTTCACGGGACATTTTCATCGTGTATGCCATTTTTGCCTTATACATATCTCCGACAGATGCACCCTTTATGGTAAAATCATCAGCGAGCAAGGCGATCTTATTGCCATTAACTGTCCCCAAACCAATCAAAAGGGGACAGGGCGTGAAGTTAGTAACTTCATTTTGTTTGTAGGTTGCTTCTCCGGATAGTATGCCTCTTTCCAGGAATGAGTTTGGATCCAAAAAAACCTCGATTCGTTCTCGGGCAGTCATTTTTCCTAAATCGTGTTGTTTTTTAACATTTTCCTCGCCGCCCATCCGGTACGACAATTCCTTTCTTTTCTGAAGTTCTTCTACTTCATTTTTCCACGTCATCTGTTCCACCTTTCTTGATTGGGGTCGCTCATAATATTAATTCCCGCCCGGAAATAACCCTTTTTAGTCAAATCGAACCAAGGGTACGACTGAATCCAACGATCGAGTATCTGCAACGCTTAAAGAGTACGAAACTGTCAGAATTTGGTAGGCCAGTTCGCAAGACGATGCTCGCTCAATAACCAATCCTCGGAATCGCGAACAATACGAAGTACGTTGATCAGGTAATTCCGTGTTTCCCCGGGATCTATGATATCTTGAATATAATAATCACCAGCTGCAGGGTAAGGCGAGCTGTCACCGATCATTTTATCCACCTGTTTTCTGCGTTCATCTTCAGAAAGACTGCCGTAAACAACATC
>CAYMVB010000018.1:0-3364 GCA_964393665.1 uncultured Desulfobacteraceae bacterium
TATTTGTAACTATTCAGGTTTTAGGTTGAAGACTGAAGACTGAAGTATTTCAAACAACTCGTAATGCTTACATCAGACCATACAGCTCTTCCCTCGGAAGCCTTGCGGTCACCCTGTAGGCCAATAATGCCACCTCATCAGCCAGCTCAAGTGCGCGGAGTTTTGTGTGATCACGCCTGTCTACCTGGGTAGTGCCTTCTATGCAAAGATAAGCAGACCCGTGTATCTACTATGGTAGAGAGATGACAGGAAGAGGGTTACATCTTGCTCCAGCAGCATACTTACTGTTATCTGCACCCCATGATAATGATGGAGTACCTTTGCGCCAGAGAAGTGAGATTTACCCTGAGCCCTCAGCAATTATAACTAAAACTTGAACATCGAACATTGAAAATTAAACATCGAACATTGAAAATTAAACATTAACCTGGATTTACCCTGAGGCCCATGTAGTATTACTGATCACTAATCCCTGACCTCTGACCTCTGGCTGCCGGCCCCTGACTGCTGTTTCCTGGATACACCGCCTTTTTTTCTGTACGGCAATACTGAAAACAGTAAAGCTTTATATTTATTCTATTTCTTTACTAATAGATACCTCTTTAAAGAGCCGCATACAATAAGACAAATTCCAAGCGTGGAAAGACATAGCAGAAAGGGCCCCCTGTACGCTAAAGGTTCTAAAATATCAGTTACTCCCCTTGCGCTATCAAGCATTGCGCCAGTCCATGCCTGGAGAATAGCGGAGCCGAGAATAGGAGATGGGTTTAGCAGGCCGGTAGTTATTCCGAGAATTGAACTGTCAGTAGTTTCTCTCACTAATGACCATATAGTAGTTCCGAGGCCACCCCCTATGGCTCCCATTATAATTAAAAGTACGGCCATTCCACCTGTCCCTAATGCATGACTGAAAAATGTAATAAAAGCCCATATGATTGTTTCCGCGGTCAGGAGCGAGAAGAGGACATTGACTTTATTTTTAAACACCTTGTCTGCGAATAGTCCGTTCAAGGGTGCACCAACAATGAATCCTATTGGAATCAGCATATTTAGAGCACTGGCCTGTAAGCGGTTGATTTCAAATACAGACATAAGAAAAGGGGTTGCCCAAAGCCCCTGGAATGTAAAATAGGTGCCGAAGCCACAAAAGAAGATCGCTGCCATTATCCAGAACCGAGGCAATTTTAAAACATTACATAGTATTCCAGATGCAGCCATATGAATTTTTTCCCCAGAGATGGGTATTTCTTCAGAAGGCTCTTCTGGTGGCTTAAAATCATGAAGTAAAAGTAGTGCAAAGAGTGCAAGAAGAAGCGTAACCCCTCCGATAACGAAAAAACTTGCCCGCCAACCCCACATACTTACAACCCATGCAAGCGGTGTAGTGGCAACTATGGCCCCAATATTGCCGCATGCCAAGAGTAGTCCGGTTATAGTGGCAAACTCTCTTTTTTTGAACCATTGAGAAAATGCCTTCATGGCAGGGACATAAACGCCCCCAACTCCAAGGCCAATTATGCCGCGACCAAATGCAGCCCATTGAATACTGGGTGACAAGCCAAATATAATGCAGCCAGCGGCTGCAATCAAAGACCAGATCCCCACAACTCTGCGAGGGCCTAACAAGTCAGATAAATGCCCGACTAATGGTTGTTCAAATGCATAAGCATAAAAATACATTGATGACATAAGCCCAAGCGCTGTTGCATGGGCCTGAAAGGTCATCAAAAGGTCATTGGCTATAACTGAAGTGGAGACACGGTGAAAATAGACAAAGAAATATATCATTGAAAACACACCAAAAACTAACCAGCGGTGTATGTCAGGTAAATTTTTTCTTTTGTTGTTCAACATAACCTTACTCTAAATAATTTTTAGGTAAAATGATAGCAGGCTTAGGAAAAATAGTTGTTTATAAAAATTATATGCCCCAGGATGTCTAAAAAAAGCTGCTAGTAAGCAATTTTTAGGTACATAAATTTTTTCTTTTGCACTTTTACCTATTAATTGCTACCTTCCGGCTTTATAGTAAAAATTTTTTAGCACCTTTAGAATATACGTATCATGTTAATTATTAAAGGCTATTTAAATTTAGCCCTTCCGGTGCGTCACTTAATATAAGACTTGAAAAAGGATTGACAAGATGAATTTAGGATTAGAAAAATTTCTTAAAAATATAAGATACCACAGGGAAAGATATAGGCAATTCATAGGTATTTCCTATGTGATGCTTGTCAGTATAGCCGGCAAGCCTTTAAAGCTTTTGCTGATTGCAGGGTTTCCGTTAGTTATCTTGGGTATAGCTATAAGGCTGTGGGCATCCGGGCATATCAAAAAAGATAAAACACTTGCTACTGATGGGCCCTATGCATACGTAAGGCATCCACTTTATGTAGGAAACATCACATTGGGAGTAGGATTTGCCATTGCTTCCAGCTTATGGTGGGGTCTTCCACTCCTGATAGTAATTTTGCTAATCTTTTATCCCCCTGCAATAAAAAGGGAAGACAAAAAGCTCTATAGGCTGTTTAAGGAGGATTGGAAGGAATGGAGGGAAAAAACTCATGCCCTTATTCCAAATTTTAACTTAGGGGGGATTTCTTTTTTAGGAAAATGGTCTTTTCGACAAAGCCTGTTTCAGAATGGTGAACCAATTATTGCGTTATTCCTTTTATTTTGGTTTTATGTTTTATCTATGGGCTTTTTTTAGACCGCACTACGCAGTCATGTTTAAAGATATTAACGGTATTACAGAAGAAAACCTTCTTGGATGGATCAGGAAAAGCACTAAAGACGGCTCCAATGTTTTAAGCAGGGGGTATCAGGGTGAGGTATATCTTTATAAAGATGATGCAAACAGCTTAATCATCAAGACCCCTAGAGAGGGTTTTTTTGAAGAACTCATTGGTAAGGCCATGTTACGCAGGGAATACAGAATTTATTGCAAGCTTACAGGCATGAAAGGGGTCCCCAGATGTTATGGTTTCATAAAAGGCAAGTACCTGATCCTTGAGTACATCAATGGCATAACAGTCCGTAAAGCCACAATAGCGAACCGCCGTGTTTTTTTTGAAGGCCTTTTGAACCTTATAAAAGAACTACACGGGGCAGGTATTGCCCACATGGACCTTAAGAAAAAGGACAATCTTATTGTTGTAGACGGAACCACCCCATACATTATAGACTTTGGTGCGGCTATATCAAAAAAGTCAGGCTTCAGTCCGTTAAACTGGTATCTATATAGTCTTGCAAGTAAATTTGATTTTAATGCATGGATTAAGTTGAAGTATGGCAAGAGGTTTGAGGATATTATCGATGAAGACAGGCAATATTCCAGGGTGACCTTTATAGAAAAAGGCTCAAT
>CAYMVB010000019.1:0-12724 GCA_964393665.1 uncultured Desulfobacteraceae bacterium
AACTGAGGGTGCTTAATTCCAGGATGTTGCACGTAACCCGGCCTTACCCGGAAATGTACTTCTTGCCTTCATATATCAATTGCTTAAAGGCCTGTCTGCGTGCCTGCCTGAGCGAGAACGCTCGCAGACAGGCATCGCACAGGCAGGCCTGTCTGCAAATGCATAGGCAGGAAGGCAGCCCTGAATCCCGCTTTCAGCGGGAACCCTTTTAACCTGTGAACACTTACGAAATCTCATTGCCTATCCCTGTTATTCTTTAACGGTATTTATGGCAACAAATTCATGCAGGTTTTTAACCAGCATCCTTCTAAGCACCCTCAAAGCTTAATCCCTAAAGTCATTCTGCTATGTAAGAACCCCAACCTAAATCTTTGAGAAAGCATGCTTACGTTTGGCATGTGTTTTGCTCAAACAAATTAAATAGCATGTTTACTCATGAGAAATAATAAGAGAAGCAGAAACTGACAAAAATTTTTTGGGGATACCATTTTTGCTGTTTTTCTAAAAAAACGGACAGCATAACAAAAAAATTACCACATAAAAAACAATCATAATCACGAAGACTATTTTTTTATATATATACCATGGCCTTATTCAATTGCAAATTAGGAACGAAAAAAGGGAATATAGTTATTAAAAGAATAGAGGGTAAGAATAAAGAGACTTTAATAAAAAAACTTAGGCAAGAAGGATACTTTATCCTCAGCATAAGAAAGCTTACCCCGGAGCACCAAAGCGGGAAATTTACTCGATTTAAAAAAAAGCTAAACGATAAAGATTTTTATAGCTTCAATAAGGAATTCCTGGTCCTCCTGCGTGCCGGCGTTCCTGTAGTAAAATGTATCCAAATTATTGCTGAAAAAATAGAGGATCCTTATTTTAGAGAAATTTTAAAAACTGTAATGCAGGATATTGAATCAGGTGAGAGCGCATCAGAAGCCTTCGGCAAATACCAATACATATTTTCAGGCCTTTACATAAAGTCACTGTATGCTGGTGAAAAAAGCGGCAAACTGCCGGATGCGATTGAAGGCTATACAGATTATCAGGCAAAGACAGATGAGCTGAGGCATAAAATCATATCCGCATCTCTCTACCCTTTAGTATTGATTACCTTTGCAGTCTTTACTGTAATTTTTCTTCTATCCTATGTTGTCCCCAGCTTTACTAATATTTATATAAAGGCAGACACCGGCATGCCTGCTGCAACGAATATGTTACTGTTCATTTCAGAAGGCATAAAGGGCAATATTTTCTATATTATTTTTATAACAATAACCCTTATTGCAGCATTCAAGCATTATAAAAAAACTAATAAGGGGAGCTTAACTATTGACCGCTGGAAGCTCTCCTTGCCACATTTAGGGGAAATATTTTTATATTACTCATTAACTAAGTTAACAAGGACGTTATCAACCCTGATTAAATCAGGTATTACTATTATAGAGTCTCTTGGAATTGTACTGCCACTGCTTGAAAATCGATTTTTAGAAGAAAAATTCAAAAATATAATAAAGGCTGTAGAGGAAGGAGAGTTACTTTCCGACTCACTAAAAAAGGCTGGATCATTCCCTGATACTGCCATACAAATGATCAGTGCAGGAGAGACTACTGGGGCACTGACAGTGATTTTGCCAGAAATTACCGAGTATTATGAAAATGAGCTAAAAGCAAAAATAGGTTTTTTAACTACCTTAATTGAGCCTACCCTTATGATTTTTATTGGATTACTCATAGGGTTTATACTGATTGGCATGTATTTGCCCATCTTCCAAATGGCTGGAAAACTATAATATATGGACAAATCTAACAGGTTACACAGAAGGATCTATACATAAAAGGATGGTTGAAGAGTATCATAGAAAATATCTTGGAGAAATCCTCATCAAAAATGGCCTCTTAAGTCAGAAAGATCTGGACTACGTACTGAGTAAAAAAAAGATCACCAGGCAAAGATTGGGAAATATTTGCATAGAAGAGGGACTCTGCTCTGAGGAGGATGTTGCAAAGGCAATAGCAGAGCAGTTTGGAATGCAATATATAAATCTCGATAAAGAAGAGAGGGATGAAGAACTGCTCAAGAAGGCACCTTTTGACAAACTTATCAGTTATAATGTTGCGCCAGTGAAAATTGAAAATGGAAAATTACTTGTAGCTATGAGAGATCCATTTGATTTTGCCATAAATGATGAACTCGAAATCCTTTATGACGTGCCTATAGATGTTGTAATAGCTACAGAGAGAAGCATAAAGAATGTACTGAGTCAGGAACAAAAATCAATAAACTTTCTTAAGGAGGCAACTGAAAAAGTTGGCCTGCAATTAGTCCGCGAAACCGAGACCGGAGAAGAGCTTCTCTCTCTGGAAAGCCTTGAATCAGATGAATCAAGCCCCGTAGTTAAATTAATTAATACGACGATATTTGATGCTATAACAAACCGTGCCAGCGATATTCATATTGAGGCAACCTCCGAGGGCGTAATTATACGGTATAGAATCGATGGCGTACTGCACCAGGCCACTGACCCTATTCAGATTAAAAACCTTCCTCAGATAATATCGCGCATTAAGGTAATCTCAGAACTAGATATATCCGAAACAAGAATTCCTCAGGATGGGAGATTCAAGATATGGCTCAACAACAGATCCATTGACTTCCGGGTTTCCATACTTCCTACTGTATTGGGAGAAAATGCTGTAATAAGAATACTCGATAAAGAAAACACTGCAAATGAATTGAAGGGACTAAAGTTAGAAAACCTTGGGCTAAATTCGGAACACCTAAAGATATGGAATAAGATCGTTTCTGTACCTTATGGGCTAATTCTTATTACAGGCCCTACTGGAAGCGGAAAATCCACAACCTTATATGCTGCCCTTTCCAAAATAAATAGGACTACAGAAAAGGTGATAACCATAGAAGACCCAGTAGAGTACCAATTAGAAGGAGTTATGCAAATACAGGTTGCTGAAAAAAAGGGCCTCACCTTTGCTAAGGGCCTTAGGTCTATTCTACGACACGACCCCGACAAAATATTGGTTGGTGAAATCAGAGACCCAGAAACAGCAAAAATCGCCATTCAATCAGCTCAAACAGGGCATCTCGTATTTTCAACGGTTCATGCGAATAATGTATTTGAGGTCTTTGCAAGATTTGCCCATATGGGAATCGATCGATTCAGTCTTGTTTCATCTCTCATATGCGTTGCGGGACAAAGGCTTGTGAGGGTACTTTGTCCATACTGCAAGGTCCCTTATAAACCATCCCTTGATCTTTTGAAGGAATTGAGCATGTCTAATAAAACAAATTCGGATTTCACTTTTTTTGAAAAGAAAGGGTGCAAGGAATGCAATGGTACCGGGTTTAAAGGAAGAACATCCATAATGGAAATTTTACTCCTTGATGACGAAATAAAAGAACTCATTGTATCCGGGCAACAGACGTACAAAATTAAGGATGCTGCTACGAAAAAAGGTATGAGCACACTTCGCCAGTCGGCCTTGGATTTAGTCTTTCAAGGAAAGACCACCATTGAGGAAATAAACAGGGTGACATTTGCAGAGGAGCTATAGGTGGTGGAAAGACATTATTATACAGGTTTAGGAATATCTAAGCATCATGTAAGCATTGTACAACTAGAAAAAAATACACGTGGCTGGCATATCAATACAATGGCCAGAAGAGCTGTTGAGCCAAATACACTTCAGATCTCTATAAAGGAAAAACCAATTAAAAACAAAGAAAATTTTAACATCGCCCTTCAGGATCTTCTGAAAGATATAAAAATAAATAATAGGACTATAGCTGTTTCTATACCAAACGAGGCTGTCAAGCTCTCCTTAGTTCCATTGCATATCTCCTTAATGGATCATGAGGAGGCCGTTCAAACAATCAAATGGAAATTAAGGGAGACAATACCTTATGAAACAGACTATATGCAAGTTTCCTTTCAAAAAATTAACCCCACTGTTGATGGAGAGGAGTCTGTCATAGCGGCGGTTGTCAACAGGGAAATAGTCGAGCAAGTTGAACACCTTCTTCTTAGAAAAAAACTTAAAGCGGAAGTAATTGGCGTATCTTCACTAAACCACCTAAATTTATATTCAGACTATTTAAAAGAAAATAACTTTACCATGGCTTTAACGCTGTTCAATGATTATTTCTTTTTTGCTGCATTTGACAAGAACAAATTAGCCTACTTCAGGGGAAAAAAGACATCTCCGTATACTGCCCAAGGCTCAAGGGAAATATCATCTACAATAGACTATTATCTATCTGAAATTGAAAAAGAACGAAAACCAAACAAGCTTGGAATTTCCATAGAAAATGAGGATATGAGAAATGTAGAACATACACTTAACAAATTATATCCATTTGAGATCTGCCCGTTAAATCCTGCGGATGTAATTCCTTCTTTACGTGATACAAGATATGAAAAAGACATAAGCTTATATTCATCGGCTCTTGGGGCCGCACAGATGCTATATTATAACCTATGATAAATTTTTTTCTCTTTAAAAAAAGTTTGCATAATGGAACGCATTAAAATTAACTTAGCCACCTTACATGTTAAACAAACACGAGGAGTAGTCACGTGGGTCTGCTATTTTCTTCTCTTGGTGCTTCTGGCAGCAGGGTTTTACGAGGCTTGGTACTTTACAGAAGTAAAAAAAAGTATATGTACCTATAAAAACAAAATCAATAAACAGGTGAGGGAGAAAACTAAATTAGTTGCGCCAAAAAAAGTATATTCGGATAAGGAACTCAAGGAACTAAAGGCAAAAATACAAGTAGCTAATGAGATTATCCTCGGTGACTATTTCCAGTGTTCGATACTGTTAGATAGACTTGAGTCTGCGATGCCAAAAAACCTTTTCCTTAACAAAATTGATGTTGATTTAGAGAACAGAGATAATCGTAGGCTAAGAATAGAGGCCGATGCCCAAAACTTTGACGATATAGTAGCATTTGTAAATAATCTGGAAAACGCTCACTGCTTCGCTAATCCTTTTTTACTAAGTCAGAGTGAGGAAAACGCGATAGACGGAGAAAAGCACATGAGATTTAACGTAACCACTGATATCCCTTATCCATTGAATTGATTTAAGGTAAAATAAACTGTAACTACCTCTAAAAATTACAATACATACAAAATGAAGAATATAAATAACTATAAAAAATTTTGGATCATCCTTTCCCTTTTATTTCTGATCGATATCGCGGGGTACTACGTTATTGTAAGGCCACACAGAAGGGAGTTAAAAGATCTAAGAGAAATGTTACATAATAAAACGGAAAATCACAAAATCAAAAACATTGAAGTTTCAACATTACCCGATAGCCAAACTTATGTCAATCGTTCAAGGGAACAGATAGAAAAATTCAATACAATCCTTCCCGATAAGGATGAATTAGCAAGAATTATAGGTGAGTTGTTCTCATTCATTGATAAGGAAAATATGGCTTTAAAAAAGGTCACATACCAGCCCAAACAAATCAGGGAAGTCAACCTTCTGGATTATTCAGCAAATTTTACTATCACCGGAGATTACCCTTCTGTCAAGCGGCTCTTGAATAAAATAGAATGGTCTACAAATCTTTTCTCTATGAAGAAACTTCATTTAGAAAAGAAGCATGAAAATGGATCAATAGAGCTAAATTTTACTCTATCAATATTCGTCCGATCAAATAAGGGTTTCATGTGAGCAAAAAGAAAAAGATATTAGTTATACTACTGGCTGTGCTCCTTGCCATATTGTTGTATAAATTTCTGGTTCCAGTGCCCAGGCAAAGGGTTAAGGCATTGACATATACAGGAGAAACGTACAAAAACCGTTTACATAAAACTATCCCTTCTGAAAAATCACCCCTTATAGACCTTTTGGTCAGGGAAGATATCTTAAACAAACCCTCTTTTAATGATACCGAGGTAAAACGAGACTTATTTTATCCACAGCAAGAAGCAACAAATATGAATACTATAGAAGGTGAAAATGTATCCAAGGATGTTTCCGTTGAATCTGCGCCAAAGCATATGGCTGAAATAGAACTCCCGCAATATGCTTTCTTTGGGAGTTTGGTTAAAGAGGGCATAAAAACGATATTTCTATCTAAGGGAGACGACATTTACTTAGTGAGAAAAGGCAAGAAATTAGACAAAAATTATATAATTTCCAATATCAACGCTCAAACAATGACGCTATTATTACCAAATACAAACGAGGAGATTAAGGTACGCCTTCAAGAAGACGCTCCTTTACGTGTTATAAAGATTAAGAAACTAGATACTCTTGTCACCTATAAGGGTGAAGAATCAAAAAATCAAAAATAATGACAGGAAAACAGGTACTATCTCCTAAGAAACGTAAAAAAGTTTATGGTATGTATAAACCTGGAGCGAAGCGCCGGGGTCATTTGCTGAATAGATACAATAGTTCTTAAAAAAAAGGAAACAATCATGAATCAAAGTAAGAAATGGACATTGATAATAGCAGTCATCCAGCTTTTACTCATTCTCAATGCGTGCGCAGTTGATAACAGCTTCACAATGGGAGAAAATCTCCTTAAAGAGGGAAACTTTGATAGAGCAGTCCTTTATCTTCAAAAGGCCTGCAAAGAAGACCCTGATAACCATCACAAATTGGCTGCCTATAAAAATGCAAGATTAAAGGCCTCACAAAACCACCTCAAGGCAGGCCAGCTATACATGGAACAGAAAAGCTATCAAAATGCTATTGAGGAATTCAGGATGGCCCTTTCTTTTGATCCATCAAACAGCCACGTTCATTCTCTTTTGGATAAATCCCAAAAACACCATGAATCCATAGAGCAAACAAAAAAGGCAATCAATCATCTAAATAAAGGAATGGAGGAAAATGCGATTGAGGCCTTCTCCTTAGCATTAAAGCTAAATCCGGAAAATAAAGAGCCTGAGATTTATTTAACAAAGCTGAAAGAAAATAACAATACTACCTTGATTCAAGGTGGAGACCATGAATTGAGTATTTCATCAAAAAAACCTGTTACCCTGAGATTTAACAATACCGACATAAAAAAGATATTTGCCACACTCTCAAAATTATCAGGGGTAAATTTTATCTTTGATGAATCTGTTCAGTCAGAAAACGTCTCCATAAATTTAATAGATATGCCATTTTTAAACGCCTTGGATCTGCTGATCTCAACAAACAAATTGTCCAAAAAAATTATAAACAACAAAACTATTCTAATTTTTCCGTCCCTGCCGGATAAAATCAAGCAATACCAGGAATTGGCGATACGGACCTTTTATCTGTCAAACATTCATGTTGATGAGGCGGCCAAATTAGTAAAATCAATACTGAAAACTAAGCAGATACATATAAATAAGGAACTAAACAGCATGGTAATCAGAGACACGCCAGACGTAATTAAATTGGCGGAAAAAATACTCAGTGCAAATGATATACCCTCAGCGGAGATACTTTTCGACATTGAAATTTTGGAGGTTAAACAAGTTGCCATGCATGATATAGGATTCTTGTTCTCGCCCGAGTTTAAAATTTCTGGTGCAGCTGGATTAAGCGGGACAGAAATCTTTAGTGGCAATTTTATGAGTAGCTCGAGTTCCCCGGGATATATTTCCTACAACCAGCTACGTAAACTGAATAAAGATAATTTCTATTTCTCCTTGCCTGCAGCGACTCTAAACTTGATTAAGAATGAAAATGGCACACAGATTCTCGCAAACCCCAAGATACGGGTAAAAAATAAAGAAAAGGCCTCTATTCACATAGGATCAAGGGTACCGATAAGGACAAACAGGCGCGTCGATACTACCGGCAATGTCTCCTATGACTTCAACTATACTGACATAGGCATCAAGCTAAATGCTGAGCCCTATTTTAACTTCCCAGACAGCGTTACTTTAGGAATTACCCTTGAGGTAAGCAGTGTCGGGGCTAATGTTGGTACTACCGATGATCCGCAATATGAAATAAACACAAGAAATTCAATGACAAAATTACAGTTTAAGAATGGTGAAACCGTACTTATTGGAGGGCTCATTCAAAATGATGATACGGGAGAGGTTACAAAAATTCCCTTCTTAGGGGATGTTCCTTTATTAAAACGCCTATTTTCCAGGGATTACAGGTCTAAAACTAAAACAGAAGTCCTGATGTCGATTACACCATATGTTGTTCGCGGTATTGACATTCCAAGTAAATCAGTTATCACCATGTGGTCAGGCCAGGAACACAACTATTCATTAGAAGGACCTGAATTCGAAAAAGAGAGGATAAAAAAGGAAACAACAAAGGCAAAAGAAAAATACGATGGTGCAGCAGGAGTGATCTCTATTAATGCGCCAGAAAATGTAAAAATCGGTGAAAAATTAGACGTACATTTACTCGTGCAAGATGCAAAGAGGTTATATTCTGCCCCTCTAAAACTTTCTTACGATCCGGATACGTTGAAGTGTTTAAAGGTGACAGAAGGCCCCTTTTTAAAAAAAGACGGAAAACAAACTGCGTTTTTAAGCTCTATTAATCAATCGGAGGGATTGGTACATATTAATCTAAGCAGAATGGGCGATATAGGCGGTATAGATGGTGACGGCATACTGGCCTATTTGACCTTCGAGGCAATGGCTAAAGGAGTGTCTACATTATCTATATCCGGGCCAGAATTTTTAGATGCAAACATGAAATCCTATCCGGTAAAGGCAAAAGCAGTAGAAGTCACTATTAATTAGATTAATGAATACATACTATCAACATGGTATAAAGACAGCATCAAAGGATCCTATCCTCATTGATAAAGGATTCACGCTTATTGAAATGATTATTGTGATGGCGATCCTTTCTTTGATAGCTACTATTGTTATGCCGTTAGCAAAAACTACTGCCAAAAGGAATAAGGAAATTGAGTTACGGCAGAACCTCAGGATAATAAGAACCGCTTTAGATGAATATAAAAAATTAGTAGACGAGGGTAAAATTCAGAAAGGAATCGGAGAGAGCGGATACCCGAAAAACATGCAGATTCTGGTAGACGGCGTTCCACTAATCGATGCTGCGGGTATGAAGGCAAAATTTTTACGGCGCATTCCAAAAGACCCTATGACCGAGGATGGCGAGTGGGGTAAACGTTCTTATTTCGATGAGCCTGATAGTATGGTATGGGATGGAAGGGATATATATGACATATATTCCAAAAGTGACGGTATTGCGTTGGATGGTTCTCGCTATGGCAATTGGTAATTTCAAAAGAAATCAAGGCTTCACATTAATTGAATTAATGATTGTAATCTCAATCATAGCCATACTTATGACAATGGCAATGCCTAACTATGCAGTTTATACCCTCAGGGGCAAGGAAGCAGTGCTAAAAGAAAATCTTGCCACGATACGGGAGGTTTTAGATCAATTTAAGGCAGACACCGGCTCGTACCCTGAGACATTACAAGACTTGGTGGAAAAAGAATATATAAAATCTGTTCCGCAAGATCCCATGACTCATTCAAATGAGACGTGGATTTTAATGCCTTCTATAAATGACGAAGAAACTGGTATCTACGATATTCACAGTGGTAGTGATCTAATCAGCTTAAATGGAACCCCATATAACGAATGGTGAAATAATAATGTACAAGGCTGCTAAAAAACTATATTCGTCTTTAACCATTCACAAACATATTTAGATATTACCGAATGGCATACCCCCGTTCATTGTTTTTCATATTCAAATGTAATCGAGAATTATGTAAAATTATAAGGGCTTAAACAAATTAATCATAGTATCGGTAGTTTCGTATGACAGTAATAAAAATTCTTTAGCTTCAAACCTAAAAAGCGATGCGGTTACATGATATTATTATCAAAATATAGACAACAGGGTTTTACGCTGCTTGCAATGCTGATCATGATCAATCTTGTGGGCCTTTCCCTTTCCTTATGTGGAAAATATTGGTATACTATAAAAAAACGTGAGATGGAGAAGGAATTGATGTTCAGGGGATGCCAATTCATTAAGGCCATAGATAGTTACTATGAAAACTCCCCTGGATCTAACATGACGTACCCCTCAAAACTTAGCGATCTTTTACATGACTCAAGATTTTCATATAAAAAAAGACATATTCGACGAATATACAAAAACCCTATAGAGCCATACAATGATTGGCAGACTATAGTTGACAAGGGTAAAAGGATAAGGGGTGTATATATCAAAAGCGAGATGGAGCCGCTTAAAAAAGATGGCTTCCCTGGCGAGCTTTCCCACTTTATAGGCAAGGAGAGGTATTCAGATTGGAAATTTATCCATTACCCTGCTAACAAAAAATAACCAGGAACATAAATATGGAGAATGTAATATGAAACCATCGTGGGGAAAAAGAGCCCTTACACTTACTCATATTCTTTTCATTCTAATAATAGCATGTGTCCTCACGTCGCAATGGGGTTGCAGCAGCAATGAAGAAAAGAAGGCAAAACACCTCTCAAATGCCCGTAAGTATGAAAAAAATCTTGAGTACAAAAAGGCGGTCATTGAATTCAAAAATGTTATACAGCTTGACCCAAAAGATGCCACTGCTCATTATGAATTAGGCCAGGTTTATCTAAAACTAAAAAATATACGGGATGCATTTCAGTCCTTCAGGCAGTCTGCAGAGCTGAATCCCCAACATTATGATACACAGTTGCAATTAGGAAACATATATCTATTAAGTAAAAACACAAAGGAGGCCAGGGAAAAAGCAGAACTTGTTTTAGAAAAAAACCCTAAGAACACAGATGGTTTAATGCTGCTTTCAGGGGTTCAAATTCAAGAAAAAAACATTGATGACGCTATAAAAACACTGGAAAAGGCCGTTAAAATAGACCCTACGCAGGTCAAGATACAACTTGGGTATGCGAGACTTTTAGCCTTGAATAAAAATTATGAGAAGGCTGAAGAATCGTATAAAAATGCCCTAAGGTTAGATCCAAAATTACCCTTTGTAAGGATTGAGTTGTCAAAACTCTATGCGTTCATGGGACGCCATGATGATGCCGAGAAGCAGTTAAAAGATATGGTTGCCAACTCAACGGCAAAACACAATTCCCTTAACATCTTAGGCCAATTTTATGAGAGTCAAAAAAAATGGGAAAAGGCAGAAAAATCTTACCAGGAGGCGGTAAAAATAGCCCCTGAAGACAACGTGGATGCCCTCATGGCGTTATCTAATTTCTATGCAAGAAGGAACTCGCATGATCCTGCCTTAAAAGCCATAAACGAAGCAGTAAGCCGAAGGCCAAAAGATGACAACATCCAATTGGCCTTAGCCAACCTTCATTTTGAATTCAAAAATTATACTGAGTCTGAAAAAATCGTTGATTCACTGCTAAACAAAGAGAAGGAAAAACCTGCTTTAAACCTTTTAAAGGCAAGGCTTTTGTTAAAGAAAAGGAATTTTTCAGATGCTATCTCCAGACTTACTATTGCAATTCAAAATGAACCGAAACTAACCCCTGCATACTTTTATAGGGGTGTAGCATTTCTCAGCAAAGGGGAAAATGCAAGGGCAAGGGAGGATTTAGCCCGTGTAATCGAGCTTAACCCAGCCCATGTAGACGCAAGGCTCATCTTAACAAATTTTTACATTAAGGAACGAAATCTCGATTTAGCCAAACAAGAGGTGAAAAAGGTATTAGAACAAGATCCGAAAAATATTAATGCACGTATCTACAAGGGCAATATAGCAATGATAGAAAGAAAGCCGGATATGGCTGAGGAGTCCTTTAAACGTGTCATTGAACTTTCCCCTGAAAACCCAGTGGGCTATAGTAGATTAGGGTTGCTTAACGTTTCAAAAAAACAGCATGAAGCAGCCTTAAAAAATTTTGAAAGTGCCTTAAAACTTCAGCCAGGCCTACGAGATGCATTGCTTTACAGCGTATTGATATACTTAGAAAAAAAGAAATTTGATGATGCAATAACATTCTGTGATAATCAAGCAAGGGGTTTACCAGATGATTCTCTTTCATTGGCATTTATCAATGATCTTAAGGGCAGAATTTATCTTACAGAAAACAAGGTTGAACTCGCCAGGGAGAGCTTTGACAGAGCGATCCAAATAAACCCCAACATATTATTTCCTTACATTGCCTTAGCCAGAATAAGCCTGGCGCAGAATGATGCCGACAAAGCTATTTCGAGGTATAAAGAGATTATCGCAAAGAGGCCTTCTTACCTTCCTGCATATATGTCGGTAGGGGTCATTTACCAACAAAAAGGGGATATTAAAAATGCGGAAGCATACTTTCGTAAGGCTGTTGATATTCAAAAAGATTTTGCACCAGCGGCAAATAATCTAGCCTGGATAATTTCAGAATATGGAGGAGATATTAATGAGGCATTGAGGCTGGCACAAACTGCGAAGGAAAAAATGCCCAAAGATCCTTCAATAATGGATACCCTCGGATGGATATACTACAAAAAAGGCTTATACCCAAGCGCTATTGGAGAGTTGCAGGAAAGCCACGAAAAGGAACCAAACAATCCGGTTATCCTCTATCATTTAGGAATGGCCTACATAAAAAATAACCAAAAAAATGAGGGCAAGGCAGCCATTGAAAAGGCCTTGGAGCTTAACAAAGAATTCCCGGGCCATAAGGAGGCCATCAAGGCCCTTGAGGAGCTAACATGAGAAATAAATTAGTTTGGATTGTACCGGGCATTTTAGTCTGTATTATGCAGCTT
>CAYMVB010000020.1:0-3307 GCA_964393665.1 uncultured Desulfobacteraceae bacterium
TGAGGCATTGTCATTATATAAAAAAATCCTTTCCATCTCGCCGGGGGATGAAAAGACAGAGGAGATCTATTTGGATTTGAAGTTCAGGCTATTGAGAGAGAAGGAATAAACAAAAAATCCATTATTTCAGGATCTTGCCGCCTTTTGTGCTGTATTACCCTACTGACAAAATGATTGAGAAATTACAAAAATTACATGAAATCCTAATGGGTATGGAAAATGTTGTTATAGCCTACTCAGGAGGTTTAGATAGCAGCTTTTTGCTAAGGGTTGCAAACGATGTATTAGGGAGCAAGGTGGTTGCTGTTACTGCAAATTCCCTGATTCACCCCCGGAAGGAGATACAAGAGGCAAAGATAATAGCAATGCGCTTAGGGGTGAGGCATAAAATAATAGAAACCCGTGAATTATCGAATCCAAAATTTTTAAGCAATTCGAAGGACAGATGTTATTGGTGCAAAAGGGAAATGTATGGTGAGTTAGTGAATAGTGCAGGGAAGGATAATGATATAATAGATGCTGCAAACTTTGATGATCTGAATGATTTTCGGCCCGGTTTGAGGGCGGCAAGCGAACTTGGGGTAAGATCACCCCTTATAGAGGCCATGCTTACAAAGGAGGATATCCGAAATTTAAGTAAAGATATGGGTCTGGAGACATGGAACAAACCTTCCCTTTCCTGTCTTGCAACTCGTTTTCCTTACGGCATGAAGATAACCAAAGACAATATTGCCAGGGTCGATAAGGCGGAGGAATTTTTAAGGGCCCTTGGGATCATTCAAGTAAGGGTAAGGCATCATGATACAATCGCGAGGATCGAGGTGATGGATATGGATATACGCAAACTCACTGGTAAAGACTTTAGGGAAAAGATAGTCAGGTATTTTAAGGAGCTTGGTTATTTATACATTACAATCGATTTCGAGGGATACAGAACAGGCAGCATGAATAAGATTATTAAATAATATCAGTAGGTTGCAAAAAAGGATAAAAAGATTACGTTGCACTAAAAAGGCCTTTTTTCATTACAAAACTGCCATATGCAGACATAATATCGGCTCTGCTTATTACACCAACAAGCTTCTTTGGATCATGTTTAGAGACAACTGGCAGCAAGAAAAAGTCATGCTCATTTATAATCTTTATGGTCATAAAAAGGTTGTCATTTTCCAGAAGGGTAATTACCTCATGGGTGGCAATATCCTTTGCGGTCAGGGTTTCTTTTTCTTCTATAGAAGGAATCTTTTCAATGTCAGAAAATGATACTATGCCGGTTAATCTATCATTTCCATCAACGACCGGGAAAACCCTTATCTTGCTGTTATAAAAATAATTCTTTAGTTCTTTGACAGTTGCATGAGCCGGTATTGTCTTTACGTCTTCTCTTATATATTCAGCAATTGATATACTCCTTAACTGATTTATTTCTGAGTCAGATTCCAATTCAATTTTTAGATTTCTTGATTTGATATCCTGAACCCTCTGATTGTAATACTGTATGACTTCCCTACGGTCCAGCATACCCAAAATAAAGGTATGGTCTTCATCCTTTACGACTGGCAGCGTTTGGATGTTTCTGAAGGTGAATTTTTTTAGTACGGCATTGAGATCTTCAGAGGGCGTTGTAAAAATAATATCTGATCGTGCAATATCCTTCATGACAATCAGGCTTCCAATCTCTTGATCAAAGAGGACTCCTCTAACATCATTTATAGAAAATATGCCTGTCAATTTGCTGTATTTATCTACCACAGGAAAATATGGTTGTCGGCTAGAGCTAAAGAACTTTTTAAACGAATTGAAGGTCATATCCTCAGGAATTAACTCAACTTTTCTAACCTGTGGTAACAGTTCTTTTACTTTTATGGCCTCAAGGATATCTACAAAAAAATCTCCCCGGTGGGCATTAGAGTCTATTCTGGATGGAACCTGCTTGATGTATATTGTCCATTTCCTGGACAGCAGGTACGTTACAGAGCAAACAAGAAGGCTTGGTAAAAGAAGATGGTATGAATTAGTCATCTCGCTAACAAATATTATGGTAGATATAGGCGCGTTAGAAACCGCGGCAAAGAAACCTGCCATGCCCCCTACAACAAAGGCCCCTGGATGAGTGACAATCCCTGGCAAAAAGAAGTGAGATATCCTTCCTACCGAACCCCCGAGCGCGCCCCCGATTACTATGGAAGGACCAAATACACCGCCACTTCCTCCTGAGCCAATAGATAGCGATGTGGTTGCTATTTTTCCAAATGCAAGGGCAATAAGAAATAGTGTAGGTAGGTGATTGTAAAGTGCCATCTGTGCAAAACCATAGCCAAAGGAAAGGGTTTGGGGCAGAAAAAATCCAATAGTTCCTGTTAAAAGTCCACCAATAGCCGGCTTTATGTGGTTAGGTATTTTAATTGTTCCTGCAATATCCTTAACGCCATAGAAGGATTTTATGTACAAGATGCCGCTTACTACAAGAACTAAGGCCAGAATAAGGTAGGGGCCTAGTTCAAGGGGGTTGTCGAATGTAAAATCCGGAGATTCAAATAGCGAACCCCACCCAAATATGAGGCAGAAAACACAATAGGCGACCACAGATGAGATGCCTGCAGGGATGATTACCTCTGATTCAAATTCCGGATCCTTATAAAGTACCTCGGCTGCAAAGAGGGCACCCGCAAATGGGGCCCTAAATATACTTCCTACCCCTGCTCCTATTCCAGCTGCCAGCATTATCCTTCTGTCACGATCTGAAAGTCTTAATTGTGTAGCTAAAAATGAGCCAAACCCCGCACCGATTTGAGCTATTGGACCCTCACGGCCGCCTGATCCCCCTGAGGTAATGGTCAGTGCAGATGCGATAGTTTTAATAATGGGTATTCTTCCCCGGACAAACCCTCCTTTGTTGTGATATGCATCAATAGCAGCATCCGTTCCATGCCCTTCTGCCTCTGGAGCAAATGTGTATACAAGCCAGCCGCTAAGGAGCCCGCCAATGGCAGGTGTAAAAAAGAACATCCACCGCTTAAACGGGACATCTATTACAGTGAAAAGATGGTGCTCTCCAACCGGGGTAGGCGGTGTGTAACCTGCCATAAGCCCCATGAAGATGTATGTGCCGAGCTGACATAAATAGTGAAAGGAGGCAGAGCCGAGGCCGGCAATAATTCCAATGAGTATGTAATACGATATCTGTTTTCCTTCAATATTTATCTGACCGAGCTGAGTTTTTATTTTAGCAAGATCAATCATTGCATAAACTTACACTGTGTGCGGGATTTTCGTCAAGGTTAAACCTGAAAAGACAAAGAAAGTT
>CAYMVB010000021.1:0-12847 GCA_964393665.1 uncultured Desulfobacteraceae bacterium
CCTTCTGGGAGTTTAGGGCCTCCGTTTATTTCTCTTTTTTGTCATGGTAATCACCTCCTTTCTGTTAACAATGGATACACTGATCCAGTCTTTTTACAATCTTAGGTGTGGCTTGCCTCCTACTGAATAATTCGGATTGCCCGATTGGGCGTGCATTTTGTGTTTTTTTATCTCTCTCTACTAAAGGAAGATGTGAATAATGAAATTTTTTGGTAAATTTTTTTACTTCTTAAGGATGCTGGAGACAGGCGTTATCAAGAACTACGAGAGATATAGCGATGATATAAAACCCAAAGAGGTCATAAATTCCACGCTCTTTAGGCTCTTAGAGAAGATTTAAAATAAAAAAGGGGCGCAAAGAGTGCCCCTTTGTATAACCCTACATTCAAAAAACCTTTGGGTATAAAAATAACACAGCAACAGAAATAAAAATTGTGCCTAAAATTGTGCCTATTTTCTTTGACAAACAGTGATAAAAGATGAGATTACGTGACATCCGATACAAGAAAGAAAAAGGCCGGAGAAGCTTGTTATTTATCGTTTATAATAATTTTGTATCTGTGTTTATCACTGTTTGTCATGGTGTTTTCACGGGTTCAAGTCCCGCCTTCGGCACCATGTAACAAATCCCTAAAAAGTTAAAAAACACTACAAGCTTGCTTTAACGCAGCTATTCCGTCTTTTCTATCCACATTTTTTATTTCGCTGCCTTTTTTATTCTTCATGTGTATTTCATCCATTGAATATTGCCATGTATAAATAATAGAATACGTTTGTTGTAAAATATTTTTAGAATACGTGTTTCTTTTCAATTGTAGGTTAACATGCATTGTTATAATATTCTGGATAATCTATTGTAATGTCCTTTTTAGGAAACGTTTGATGTTTTTTGAAGATTTCGGGTTTGATTTTATTATAAATTTATATGGTATAACTATTCTTTTCGGCAAACAGTACAATGCATAGGCAAATGTTAAAGGCAATTATCCACTTGGACATGGATGCATTTTATCCTTCAGTTGAGATGCTGGATAAGCCCGGATTAAAGGGGAAGCCGGTGATCGTAGGTGGAAGCACAGAAAGAGGTGTTGTATCATCTGCATCATATGAGGCACGTAAGTTTGGAGTACATTCAGCACAACCAATTGCATTGGCAAAGCGGATGTGCCCTGATGGTATATTTCTTCCAGTCAGGATGTGGAGATATAAAGAAATTTCCCAACAGATAGTACATATTTTTTTTACATTTACCCCGCTTGTAGAGCCCATTTCCATAGACGAAGCATTCCTGGATATTACAGGGTCTCAAAGGCTCTTTGGGCGCCCAGAGGATATTGCAAAAGAAATAAAGCAGAGGGTCTTCGCGGAGACTGGCCTAACGGTATCTGCCGGCTTGGCCCCATCTAAATTTGTTGCAAAAATTGCATCTGATATTGACAAGCCCGATGGTTTCACCATAGTGACCAATGAAAAGGTCAGGGATTTTTTAAACCCTCTTTCTGTTACTAAGATGTGGGGCGTTGGAAGCGCAACGCAAAAGGTTTTAAGCCAATTAAATATTTATACCTTTGAGGAGCTTAGCCTTGTACCAGTAAAAATTTTGGAAGATACATTCGGAAAGCATGGTATTAAAATGCATTTATTATCTATGGGTGTTGATGACAGAGAGGTTGTGCCTGAATTTGATGCAAAATCAATTGGTCATGAGGATACCTTTGCCAGGGATATCGTTGATATTGATAGGCTTAAAACGGAGTTGCTGTCTCAGGCGAATAAAGTTGCTTACCGTATGCGCAGAGAGGGAGTGACAGGTAGGACTATTACCCTGAAAGTAAAATATAAAAATTTTGTTCAGGCTACAAGATCAATAACTATTGGGAAACCTACTGACGATGGGCTTGCAATATACAACACGGCATGCTCTCTTTTAAAAAACACGGAGGCTGGTAAAAGACCTATCCGGCTTTTAGGTATCTCTTTGTCTAAATTAAGCCTTTCTGATAGCAGCAATCAGCTTTCTCTTTTCAACAATGATGGTTTATACCAAAAAAAGAAAAAATTAAACACCGCCCTGGATTCCTTATATAAGAAGCATGGGGAAACGAGCATCCGGTTGGGAACGCTGTTAAATAAGTAATATCTTGCCAGAAACCAAGCAAGACTTTTTCAATGTTGTTTTGCATAATGTATGTGATACTATTCAAAATGGAACTATTTTTGCATCAATAAGCAATAAAACTCATTTTTGTTTAGTAAAGTTGAGTTATGCAATAATAGCTTCATCCATTATATTGTTTCTTTTGAATAAATTTAGACAGGGGTATGATTTTTTTATTGCAAAAAATTTATTTTTATAGATATAATAATAAGTTAATTTCAATCACATTAACAATGAAAAAGTTATGAAAGAAAACCTCTCACCAATTTTCGAAAAGATAGAAACTTCAAAACAACTGCCCTCTCTGCCCCACATCCTATTAAAACTCATAGAGGCCTGTAACAAAGAAGATGCTAAAATAAAGGAAATATCTCTAATAATCAGCAAAGACGCATCGTTGAGCGCCAAGGTTATGGCATTGGTAAATTCTGCATATCATCATCTCCCTAACAAAATAGCCAGCGTTGAGCAGGCCCTTGTTCTTTTAGGTATAGATACGGTAAAAAATATTGCTATCAGTGCGTCAATAAAAAATGTTTTTAACATTGCCAAAGATGAATCAGGTTTTAACCTTAAGGGATTTTGGCGGCATTCTTTGATGTGCGCTGTATTGTCAAAAGCTATAGCCACAAAAATAAATTATAGTTCTCCTGAAGAGGCATTCTTGGCGGGACTGGTACATGATATAGGTAAGCTTGTCCTGTGGATTAATTTTACAGAACAGTATAAAGCTATTATAGAATCATCACATAAAAACATTGATTTGCTCCTGGCAAAAGAGATTCAACTTGGCGCATCACACCCTGAAGTAGGCGCTTGGCTTATTAAACAATGGAAGCTTAAATCTTTTATATCTGATGCAGTTCTTTATCATCATGAACCATTAGCAAGAATTTTCAATGCGCTCCCCTTGATTAAAATTGTTTATGTCGCAAATAGTATGTCCCTTGAAGAAAATCAGTACAATAAGGTACATTTTATGCTAGCCAGGGAAATCTTTGGGTTTTCCGATGAAGAATTGGAGGAGCTTAATTCAGATGCGAGGGAAGAAGTAGGGCATGTAGCTCAATTCTTAGGCATAGATTTAAATCTCAAAAAGAATAAAGAAACAGATGGCCGTGATAAGGAACGTAAGGTACAGGAAAATTTATCCCGAGAGATTCAAGAAGCTACTCTTCTTCAGGGGACGCTACAGAACCTTTTAAAGGCTTACGATGAAAATGCTATATTGAGGGTAATAAGTGAGGCCCTGCAGATTCTTTTCGACTTGAAGATCGTCCTCTTTTTTTTATACGATGAAGAGAAAAATGCATTAATAGGAAAATCTGCATGGAGAGATAGATCATTTAATCTACTCGATGGAATATTGATTCCTTTTCAGGAGGGGAAAAACCTACTCGCTGATTCCCTAAAAGAAGATAATCCAACAGATTCTTTCAGCTATTTCAAAAAGAATACTGCGACAATTATAGATGAGCTAGTCATTCGGCTAACAGGCATGGAAGGCGTAGCGATTATTCCTATGACTGTTAAAGAGCAATACATCGGCATAATAGTTATCGGTTTAAATAAAACAAGGCTTTCTAATATACAAGATAATTTAAAAATGCTATCTATGATCGGTAATCAAGCTGCTATAGCACTGTACGCAGATTATTTGAGACAAAATCAGGCGAGATTAATTCTAGATCAACGTCTTAAGGATGCCTCAACCATGGCAAGAAAAGTGGTTCATGAAGTTAATACACCATTGAGCATCATTAAGAATTATACGAAGATTTTTGAAAAAAAATTGGCTGATAAGAACATTGATTTCGAGGAACTTAAGATTATCAATGAAGAAATTAGCAGAGTTGTGCGTTTATTGCACGGACTGTATGATTTTTCCAAAATAAAACTTCAGAAAATTAATGCGTTAGATATAAATAATCTTTTATCAGAAGTAGTAAAGGTCTTTAAAAAGACCTTACTGGTAGGTAACGACATTGATATTCACTTGAACCTTTGGCATTCCCTTCCTTCAATTAATACAGACGGAGACAAACTGAAACAGGTTTTTATCAATCTTATTCAGAATTCAGTTGAATCAATGCCCAAGGGTGGCAATCTCTATATAACTACTAAATATACCTCAAATAAACCAGGTGATGAGCGTTTAAAAGACATAAGGAAAACCATGGAATCCGTGGAGATTTATTTTATAGACGACGGTCCCGGTATACCCGTTGATCTTCAACCCAGGCTTTTTGACCCATTTGTTACCTCTAAAGGCGACAAGCACAGTGGATTAGGGCTGTCTATTGTCTATAATATTATCAAGGAATTGAAGGGATATATTTCTTTCAAGAGCGATGGAAAAAGTGGAACTGAGTTTAAGATAGTGTTACCCGTATAAAAATTTACATTTAATAGTTTTCCAGGAGTTCAACATGGATATTGATGAAAATATTCTGATAGTCGATGATGATTCTCGCATGTGTGATACCATCAAGGTTTTATTAAAAAACGAAGGTTACACAATAAAAACAGCTCATGATGGAAGAAAGGCAATGGAATATTTATCTCAAGGTAATATCGATCTTGCCCTCCTGGATATTGTCATGCCTGAGATAAGCGGCCTCACTATCATGGATTATATAAATACGAATACGCCGGAAACTCAGGTAATTGTAATTACTGGATACAGATCAGAAGAACTAGCAATAGAATCATTGAGAAAAGGGGCTTATGATTACCTTAAAAAACCCTTTGAACCTGAAAAATTAATAACTACAGTAGGAAATGCATTACATAAGCAAAGACTGAAGAGGGAAAACGGAATTATCAATGAAAAACTATCCCTTGTTCAAACACAATATAAATACTTAGTGGATAGTTCACCGGACATTATTTATACATTAGATCAAAGGGGGAAATTTACATTTGTAAATCAAACGGTGAGGGACCTTCTTGGATTTGAACCCAATCAATTACTAGGAAAGCATTTTTCATTTATTATCTATGAAAAAGATTTAGATAAGTCAATGAATCATTTTAATGAAAAAAGGACTGGGAAACGCGCTGTTCCAACAGCAGGAATAAGGCTAAGGTGTCACCAAAACGGGAACAGAACCTTGGCTAAAAGCACTGAGAATGCTCCTATACTTACTGCGGAATTGAGAGCGGTTGGTATGTACGATAAACCCGTTGATTCAAAAGATAAACACTTTATGGGAACACATGGCGTGATAAGAGACATAAGTCTTCGCCTGAAGTCAGAAAAGGCCCTTCGGGAGAGCAGAAAAAGACTCAATAGCATACTGGACTCAATACAGGCAGGGATTCTACTGAGTAATTTCAAAACGCATGAAATTCTTTACGCAAATCATGCCTCCCTTAGAATGATTGGCCTTCCAAAGGAACGTGTTGTTGGAAGCTTATGCAGTGAATATCTCTGCCCTGAAGAGGCAAAAGCATACTTTGATAATAATCATGAAAAAAATATCCAAACTGTGGAATGTGCGATAGTGAAAGGAAACGGGCAAAGAATACCTGTTTTAAGAACAGCGCGCAGCATTGAATTGGATGGCAAAAAATACGTATTGGACAGTTTTTTTGATATAAGCCAAACAAAGGCCTTAGAGATAAGACTGCAAAGAGCTCAGAAGATGGAGGCTATAGGGACTCTTGCAGGAGGGGTTGCGCATGATTTAAATAATGTTCTTTCTGCTATTGTTAGCTACCCTGAATTATTGTTGATGAAAATTCCGGAGGATAGCCCGTTAAGAAAGCCATTGTTAACTATACAAGAATCTGGGAAAAAGGCAGCTGATATAGTCAATGATCTTCTTACCTTGGCAAGAAGAGGGGCTGCTGTTATGGAAGTAATTAACCTTAATACTATTATATCTGATTATGTAAAAACACCTGAACATGAAAAACTTATTTCGTACTATCCCAACATAGAAGTAATATTAGACCTTGAACCAGGCCTTTTAAATGCGATGGGATCGACCGTACATATATCAAAGACTATTATGAACTTAATATCAAACGCAGCAGAGGCTATCCAGTGTAATGGAAAGATAATTATATCTACTGAAAACCGATACATTGATAAACCTGTAAGGGGTTACGATGAAATAAAAGAGGGTGATTATGTGATCCTTAAGGTTACCGACGGAGGGGTAGGCATACGGCCAGAAGATGTTGAAAGGATATTCGAGCCTTTTTATACAAAGAAAAAAATGGGTAGAAGCGGTACAGGGTTAGGCATGGCTGTAGTGTGGGGCACAGTAAAGGATCACGAAGGCTATATTGAAGTTCAAAGCGAAATAGGAAAGGGTTCGACATTCACCCTGTATTTCCCCGCCACCAGGAATAAAATAGCAAAAGATGTAAAGCCATTGCCCTTTGATGAATACAAAGGAGAAGGCGAATCAATCTTGGTGGTTGATGATATAGAGGAACAAAGAAATATAGCAGAATGTTTGTTATCCGAATTGGGCTATGCAGTAACGAGCCTTTCGAGTGGTCTCGAGGCCATAGAATATATGAAGGATCATTCAGTGGATATGATAATCTTAGATATGATTATGGAGCCGGGACTTGATGGACTTGAAACATACAGGGAAATTATCAAATTCCGTCCCGGGCAGAAGGCTATAATTGCAAGCGGTTTTTCCGAAACAGAACGTGTAAAAGAGGCTCAGGTCTTGGGTGTAGGCCAATATATTAAAAAACCATATACATTAGAAAGAATTGGCTTAGCCGTAAAAAACGAGTTAAAAAGATAGAAAGACAATTGCTCCTTATCCTTATTTTTTTTGTACTATTGAAATACGCTCACGAGCAAAGCTATTTTAATAAATTTTCACCTAATAAAGTATTAACCTTTGGTAACCTTTTGTTTAAACAGTACAATACAAAATGTAAGGTGTACTACTATTTAGGTGATATAGTAACATAGAAATTAAGTTTAAAAATATTAGCAACGGTATCAGGCATGAAAAAGATATGTATTGTTCTATTTACTGTGGTTTTAGCTGTGTCTCTGAACTCATATGCAATGACAGAAAAGAATTATCTAACAGCAAAAATTGAGATCTATTTACATGGTCTTACCCCAGGCATTACCGTAGGAAGTATTGACATAACAATTGATTACAATCAAAGCAGGCTTAGTTATATAAAGGCAACAGCGGGTTCTCTCTCAGCAGGGTCTACCTTGATAGCTAATGACAGTAAAGATGTGGTTAGGGTAGGGCTGATTCACGCGCAAGGATTTGATGGTGGGACTCAAGGCTCTGTTATGGCTCTCACATTTAAGGTAATGGATGGACATAAACCTTCAATATGCGATTTCACTATAAAAAGGATTTTGGTCACAGACCTATCAGGTAAAAATTTGCATATAGATCTTGGAAAGGCAAGCTTGAGTTTATGCAGTTAGGTGTCAAATACGATAGATCCTTATCGCAGCTAATACATGCTATACATCTCTTTTTTTTCCCCGCAATAGTAGGCCTTAGTCTTCTTAGTTGTTCTGTTATTGTTAAAGAGTCAAAGTATGAGAAGCCTACCATAGTTTTACCAGAGAGAGAAAGCACTATTTCTCGTCCCTATTCCGTGAATGGGGTCACGTACTACCCACTTTCTAGCAAGTATGGGTTTGTGCAGGAAGGGCTTGCCTCTTGGTATGGAAAGAAATTTCATGGGAAACGAACTGCTAATGGCGAGGTGTACGACATGTTTGATGAAACTGCTGCTCATAAAGTTTTGCCATTTGGGACTTATGTAAAAGTGGAAAATTTAGCAAATTCAAAGGAGACCATTGTTAGAATAAACGATAGAGGGCCTTTTGTTAAGGGGAGGGTAATTGATTTATCATTTGCATCCGCTAAGAAATTGGGCCTGGTTGGACCCGGTGTTGAAAAGGTACGCTTAGTTGCATTATCAAAGATGGTTGGGAAGAAAAAAATAGGCAGTAAATACAAGCCGGTAATCGAGGTGACAAACTATAAGAAGGGAAAATTTACTATACAAGTTGGGGCATTTGAAAATAAAACAAATTCTAATAATCTTGCATCACAACTGAGACATAACTTCGATCACATTACTATTACGCCATATATGCCATATGAGGGGAAAATTCTCTATCGAGTAAGGGTTTCGTTGCTGTCAAATCTGAAAGAGGCCGATGCTTTATTAAAAAAATTAGAATCCCTTGGCTGTGCAAACTCTTTTATCGTTGCACTCTAATCTAGTCCCTATGGTTTATCTTTCTCCGCAGTACGCCAGATGTTCTGAATACTATAACCCTCCTTGCCCTTAGATTCAAATCTTTTCTCGTCTGTGGATTTCTGCCCTTTCTCGCAGCCTTATCTTTAACGATGAACTTACCAAAGCCGCTAATAAGCAAAGATTCTCCCTTTGACAGGCTTTTCTTCATCGTTTCTAATAGACTCTCAACAACCCTTCTTGACTGGTTTTTGCTTAACCCTGCCTGATTATAAACGCTATCAATTATTTTTTCTTTGGTTAGCGCCATTCCACTATCCTCCTTGATTATTAGATTTATTGTGTCCAAATTTTTCTTTCAGCTTTTGGCAGACTATTTCAGGCACAAGACCTTTTACAGAGCCGTTATAAAAAGCTGCCTCTTTAATTATCGTAGAGCTAATGTAGAGCCATTTATAATCAGTCATCATAAAAATAGTCTCGATACTTCTGTCCAACCTTCTATTCATTAATGACATCTGAAATTCAAACTCAAAATCAGAAAGTGCCCTCATGCCCCGTAATACAACATTAGTCTTTTTCCTTGTTACGTAGTCAACAAGTAAGCAGTCAAAGGAGTCAACAAAAACGTGCCCAACATTTTTTACTGCCTCCCTTACCATGCCTACCCTTTCCTCTAGCGTAAAGAGGGTTTTTTTCATGGGATTCGCTGATACCGCAATAGTAACAGAGTCAAACATGGTTAATACCCTTCGTGTAATACTAATATGGCCATTTGTAATGGGGTCGAAAGAGCCTGGATAAATTATCATTTTTTTTGAATTATTCTTTTTCATTGTAGATATACATTCCTATTACTGTCATTCCATAGGATCTGCTGAGCTTTAGTTGAAGATTCTTTATATAATCAGGCAATATATCGGTATCGTTTGTGGATGATTCTACAACGATAGTACTATCTTTATGGATGAGATTGTTTTCATATAATTTATCTATTGTCGGTTTAATGTACCCCTTACCATAGGGTGGGTCAATAAAGATTATGTCAAATTTATTTAAACCCTCTCTGCTCAAATGATTTAATCCATCCGGCAAATGTTTTTTTAAAACATTTGATAATTCCTCGTAGTTGCAAAGAGCAAGATTTTTTTTGATTAAGGATATCGCCTCACTTGCATTATCTACAAAAACGGCCCTTGTGGCTCCCCTGCTAAGAGATTCAATTCCAAGGCTGCCAGTCCCAGCAAATAAGTCGAGTACAGATAAACCAGTTAATGTCTGCCCTAGTATGTTGAAGATAGAACTTCTAACCCTGTCTGACGTAGGCCGTATACTCATCGCCTTCTTAATGAATGATAGTTTTCTTCCCCTTTCACCTCCGCCGGTTATTCTCATAATATTTAGCAGCTGGCAGAAGGTTTTGTCCCTTAGGGCTAAGCGTTCTTTCAACGCAAAAAACCTTTAGCCATATAGCAGTAAAGTAAAATTCAATTTTATTTGACTGTGAATGCGTTGTTTTGATTCATAAAATCCATTGACATTACACAAAAATGAATCCTAGGTTACCTGATAAAAAACTCATAAATTTTAGCAATAATTGTTTAATGAACACGTAATAAAAATGCACGAAATTGTAGCCGAGGAAGATTATACAATATTCAATTTGGCTCTGGATTTCCTGAGTCAGTCTCTCAGGTTTCTTATAATCCATTTTTCGTGTTGTATGTTTCCTTTTTCTCAACAGAGGATTTATGTGTCATAAAAGTCTTTATATGTTTTTGGATAATGCAATAAATAGTGATTATAGGGCCTGAAATAACATAGGCTGCTGAAAAAAGGAACAACATTAAGACTGGTTTATATGCCACAATAACAAACATAAGTATAATGGCAACAAGTACGTTAAAAGGTTTTTTCTTAAATAATTCAAGGTCTTTAAAGCTAAAATAATCAATTGCGCTAACCATGAGAAAAGATAAAGTATAAATTGCTCCTAAGGTAATAATGGGTTTATTTTGAGTTAGTCCTCCTCGAGTGTCAATAAAAAAAATAAATATAGCAATAAAAATGGCTGCACCAGGTATTGGTAGTCCTTTGAAATGCCTGGACTCAACGTCATTTTTTTGGACGTTAAATCTGGCAAGTCTCAATGCGCCACATATGATATATAGAAATACGGCAAGCCAGCCGAACCTTCCAAAAGGCTCGAGGGACCAGAGAAAGACCAGTATGCCGGGGGCAACGCCAAAGGCCACAAGGTCAGATAGTGAATCATATTCGGCCCCAAAGTGGCTGCTCGTATGAGTATACCGGGCAGTTTTTCCATCCAATGCGTCAAAAAGGGAAGAAATCAGAATAGCAATAGCCGCAGCATGGTACCTTCCCTGGATAGCAGCAATAATAGCATAAAAGCCCCCGAAAAGGCTACAGGAGGTAAAAAGGTTGGGTAGTATATATACGCCTTTTCTGTCTCCTTGATTTACATGTCTCTTTTTTTTCATTTTATATATCCAATTACTGTTTGGCCAGCCTTGACCTTTTGTCCCTTTTGTGCAGTAATCTCGCTGTTTGTTGGAAGATACACCTCAAGCCTTGAGCCAAACCTTATAAGGCCAAATCTTTGGCCTGATTCTACATTATCTCTTTCTTTAACCCAGCATGCTATGCGCCTGGCAATTAAACCTGCTATCTGGACAAAGGCAATTTTTTTATCGTTATATGTTTCTAATGTTATAATATTATGTTCATTATATTGAGATGCCTTATCCATGTTTGCGGAAAAAAATTTACCTGGTTCATAACAAATATCTAATATCTTCCCCTTTATGGGTATTCTGTTTATATGGGCATTAAAGAGAGACATGAAGATACTTATCTTTATTGATGGATGTTTATAATTATGGTCGCCTTTCTCTAATTTTTCTATAGATAGAATCTTTCCATCTGCAGGTGTGAAAACAGCATTTTGGTTTACCGGTAAAATCCTGTCAGGGTCACGAAAAAAGTAGACGATAAACAGGGTTATTATAGACATAACAGCAAATAGAGAGGCGAGGTGAAAAATTCCCGCAATGATTGCTATGGCTGCCCCAGTAATTATAAAAGGCAGCCCCTCCCTTGCTATTGGTAATGTACTGTTTATTCTTTTTTGATCCATTACATTGTTCTCATTAGCTTATATTTTAAATGTCTATATAATATAAATTCGGTCTCTTGTCAATATAAGTGAAAAATACTGTCCATAAAAAACATACTATAGGGTTGAGAAACAGTATGTGTATGACATAATGAATTTATGGAATTTTCGGCTGAAGTATTAGATACTATTAGGTATATTTTTTGTCATTCGTATATCCGCCCCCCTCATATACAGGGGCTCAAGGTTGTTTAGAACGTCTTGGTTTCCTTTTCTAATTTCTTTCAGTCCTAAAGCTCCGATAGCTGATGCCCTGAGATTCCACATGTGTGCTGGCGCATATATATAATATTCGTTAGATTGCTGCCTCAGGATTGTTGCCTGATCAGGATAATCATTTCCTATTAGTATAGTTTGGTTTTCTATTATAGAGCCGATATCCTCAATCTTTAGGCATGTGCATTGCTTTACTTCTACAAGCTCTTGATTATCGCTCCACCTAAATAATGCCGTAAACACCTCGCCCTTTCGAGAAATTACAAAAGGGCATATATCTTCCTTAATGAATGGAATTTGGCTTGCCATAGACTCTAATGTGGAAACTCCTGCTGCCGGTATAGTTAGATATTCAGATAGCCCTTTAACAATGGAGAGGCCTATTCTGATACCTGTAAAGCTGCCTGGGCCGATTGCCACGATTAAACCACCAAGCATTGATAGAGTTATATTCACCCTGGCAAGAAGCTCGTCTATCGCTGGCATCAAATTTCTATAGTGGCTCAATTTCGAAGGCAGTATGTATTCACCTAGCAAAACTTCGTCATCCATTACTGCAATGCTGTATTGTCTAATTGAGGTATTTAAAGATAGCGTATTCAATGTAAAGTCTGTGTTTAATGATTGGTTAATAATCTTATGATATCATTATAAAAGACAATAACCATTAACAAAATAAGAAGAAAGAAGCCAACTTTTTGAGCTAACTCCCGTTTTTTAAGGCTAATAGGCTTTTTGATTACCATTTCTATCAAAAAGAAAACTATCATGCCTCCATCCAAAACTGGGACCGGCAAAAGATTTAATATGGCAAGGTTGATGCTTATAAGTGCCATAAAGGGGAATAAATAGCCCAAGTTCTCTCTAGCTATATCTCCTGTCAGCTGGCCTATCATGATAGGGCCGCCAAGCGTTTCAAGCGGTACAACGCCTTGAAAAAGCTTAACAATTGTTATTACTGTTAATGATGTAATCTCCCATGTTTTTTCGGTTGCTTTTACTGTGGCTTGAAAAGGGTTTAATTTATATTTACTTATAGTTCCGCTTGCTACTATTCC